>CALRKX020000031.1:0-11581 GCA_943368305.1 Erythrobacter sanguineus | reverse complement strand
TCCCGAGATCGACCCGACCTACAAATTCGATCCCGACACTACGTTGGCCATCCTTGCAGGCTTTGCCTACAACCGCCGCGTGATGATCCAGGGCTATCACGGCACCGGCAAATCCACCCATATCGAACAGGTGGCGGCGCGGCTCAACTGGCCCTGCGTGCGGGTGAACCTGGACAGCCACATCAGCCGGATCGACCTGATCGGTAAGGATGCGATCAAGCTGAAAGACGGCAAGCAGGTGACCGAGTTCCACGAAGGCATCCTGCCTTGGGCCCTGCGCAACCCCGTCGCCATCGTGTTCGACGAATATGACGCCGGCCGTGCGGACGTGATGTTCGTCATCCAGCGCGTGCTGGAACATGACGGCAAGCTGACCCTCTTGGACCAGAACGAGATCATCACCCCCCACCCGTCCTTCCGCCTGTTCGCCACCGCGAACACCGTGGGCTTGGGCGATACCACCGGGCTTTACCACGGCACCCAGCAGATCAACCAGGCCCAGATGGACCGCTGGTCCCTTGTGGCCACGCTGAACTATCTGTCGCATGACGCCGAGGCGGCCATCGTTCTGGCCAAGTCGCCGCATTACAACACCGAAAAAGGCCGCAAGACCATCAACCAGATGGTGACCGTCGCCGACCTTACGCGCACCGCCTTCATGAACGGCGACCTGTCCACCGTCATGTCACCCCGCACCGTGCTGAACTGGGCCGCCAATGCCGAGATTTTCCGCAATGTGGGCTATGCTTTCCGCCTGTCGTTCCTGAACAAATGCGATGAGCTGGAGCGGCAGACCGTTGCCGAATTCTACCAGCGCTGCTTTGGCGAGGAACTGCCGGAATCGGCGGCAAGCCAGGCGATGAAGTGATGCGGATGGTGCGCGACACAACGCGCACCATTGCCCCGGTTTAGCCCGTAGGGTGCGTGGTCTCCACGCACCTTTTTAATTTGGCCCCGATAAAGAAAAAGGGCAGCCAAAGCTGCCCCTTGCCGTCCGGAACCAGATCCCTGATCAGGCGCGCGCAGCCTTGGTTGCCTTGGCCCACCAGGTCACGTCGTCCAGCAGCGCCTTGGCGGAACCGTCGATCGAACCCGCGATGTCGGCCAGATTGCCCGAACCGCCAAAGCCGGGGTGAACCTTGAAGAAATCGCCACCGCCGATATGCACCGCCGAGCGGGTCGGAACCATTTGCAGTTCCACCGCGATGTTGCGCAGGTGTTCGGCCGCACGAGTGCCGCCAACCGCACCATAGGCCACGATACCCGCAACCTTGTGGCCCCACTCGACATAGGCCTGATCCAGCGCGTTCTTCAGAACGCCGGTGATCGAGCGGTTGTATTCCGCGATCACAAAGATATAGCCGTCAAACTCGGCCAGCTTTTTTTGCCAGGCCTTGGCCACTTCGTTCACCGAAGGCATCCAGGCGTTCGAGGCAACCTCGTCAAAGAACGGCATCGGATAGTCGCGCAGATCCACGACCTCGACATCCAGTTCGCCATGCTCTTTGGCCTTTTCGACGATCCATTTCGTCGGAATGTCGGCAAAGCGGGTCGGGCGGGTAGAGCCGACGATGACGGCGATTTTCGGTTTGGACATGATGGCCTCCTGCTGGGCATTTCAATTCTCTGTCCGCAACATGGGCCTGCCGCTGCAATGCGGCAATTCACAGAAAATGCGCGGTGCCTGTGCGTGGCTGCACCAATGCAAAGGGGCGCTTGGCACCCTTGCCCCCGCGCGTGCCCGATGCCAAAGTGACCTCATGACCAAGCCCAGCGACAACCCCGCCGATCCGTTCAAGAAGGCCCTTGCCGAGGCCACCAAGACCATGGCCGATGATCCGGACATGACGGTGACCTTCTCGGTCGATCCGGCCGGCATGAACCGCGAAGGCGTGCGCCTGCCACAAGTCAGCCGCCGCATGACACGGGATGAGGTCTTGCTGGCACGCGGCACCGCCGATGCCTTTGCGCTGAAGCGGAAATATCACGATGAGGCGGTATCGAACCGCTATGCCCCCACCGGCAACCTCGCGCGCGAGATTTATGACGCGATGGAGACGGCCCGGTGTGAGGCGGTGGGTGCCCGCGCCATGCCCGGCACCGCCACCAATATCGACGCCAAAATCCAGTGGGAGGCCGACCGCAAGGGCTATTCCCAGATCACCACGGCTGCCGAGGCGCCGCTGCCGGTGGCGGCGGGTTATCTGGTGCGCCAACTGGCGACGGGGCGGCCCCTGCCCAAGGCGGCGCAGCATGTCGCCGACCTGTGGCGCGGTTTTGTCGAGGAACAGGCGGGCGGCACGCTGGAAGGGCTGGATGATGTGCTGGCCGATCAGGCCGCATTCGCCCGCCTTGCGCGCAAGGTGATTGCCGACCTTGGCTATGGCGACCAGTTGGGCGATGACCCCGACATGGAAGACCCGCAGGATGACGGCGGCGAGGATCAGGCCCAGGATCAGCCCGACTCCTCGGGCGAGGATCAAAGCGAGTCGGATGAAACCGAAGCCAGCCCGGAACAGACCCAGGAAGACCAGCAAGACCAGAGCCAGGCTCAGGTAACGACCGAAGATTCGGCCGATATGGAACAGGGCGACGAAACCGAGATGCCCGATGGCGAGGCCCCGCTGGAGCCGCCGCCCCCTGCCCCCCATTCTGACGCCGATCCGAACTATTCGGTCTATACCACGGATTTCGATGAGGAAATCAAGGCCGAAGACCTTGCCGAACCGGCCGAACTGGAACGCCTGCGCGCCTATCTGGATCAGCAACTTGATCCCTTGAAAGGCGCCGTCGGGCGGCTGGCCAACAAGTTGCAGCGCCGCCTTCAGGCGCAGCAGAACCGCAGTTGGCTATTCGACCTGGAGGAAGGCACGCTGGATGCGGGCCGTCTGGCGCGCGTGGTGGCCAACCCAACAACGCCGCTGTCGTTCAAATGGGAAAAGGATACCGAGTTCCGCGACACCGTGGTGACGCTGCTGATCGACAATTCCGGATCGATGCGCGGCCGCCCCATCAGCATTGCCGCGATCTGCGCCGATGTTCTGGCGCGCACGCTGGAGCGTTGCTCGGTCAAGGTCGAGATTCTGGGCTTTACCACACGCGCCTGGAAGGGCGGGCAGGCCCGCGAACGCTGGCTTGCGCAGGGCCGTCCGCAACAGCCGGGCCGCCTGAACGACCTGCGCCACATCATCTACAAGGCGGCGGACGCCCCCTGGCGGCGGGCTCGAGCCAATCTGGGCCTGATGATGAAAGAGGGGCTGCTCAAG
Organism: Erythrobacter sanguineus; assembly: GCA_943368305.1. Classification (GTDB taxonomy): domain Bacteria; phylum Pseudomonadota; class Alphaproteobacteria; order Rhodobacterales; family Rhodobacteraceae; genus Fuscibacter. Next base: position 8,315 of record CALRKX020000031.1, on the reverse strand, counting down.
GAAAACATCGACGGTGAGGCGCTGGAATGGGCGCATCGCCGGATGCAGGCCCGGCCAGAGGCGCGCAAGATCCTGATGGTGATTTCCGATGGCGCACCGGTTGATGACAGCACGCTGTCGGTGAACCCGGCCTCGTTCCTGGAAAAGCACCTGCGCGACGTGATCGCCATGGTCGAAAAGCGCAAGGCGGTGGAGTTGATCGCGATCGGCATCGGCCATGACGTGACCCGCTATTACCAACGCGCAGTGACGATCACCGATGTCGAGCAACTGGCGGGTGCGATGACCGAACAACTCGCCAGCCTGTTCGAGGTGGACCCGAAGAAACGCGCCAAGGCGCAAGGCGCCCGGCGCGTGGGGTAAGGTAAGGGGGCGTTGCCCCCTCGGGCCCAATGGCCCTCACCCCCAGGATATTTTTGAACAGATGAAGAGGCGATGATGTTTCAGACCTTTGACAGCCATGCCAACCCGGCGCAGGGCGGGCCGCGACTGGCGGCGCTTCGGGCGAAACTGGCGGCAGAAGGGCTGGCAGGCTTCATCATTCCCCGGTCGGACGTGCATCAGGGCGAATATGTCGCCGCACGGGATGAACGGTTGCAATGGCTGACCGGGTTCACCGGCAGCGCGGGGTTCTGCATCGTGCTGCCCGATATGGCGGGGGTGTTCATCGACGGGCGTTACCGCACGCAAGTGAAGGGGCAGGTCGATCTGGCGCATTTCACCCCGGTGCCCTGGCCCGAGGTGAAGCCGGGTGACTGGATCAGGGATCATCTGGCGGCGGGGGCCATGGGGTTTGATCCCTGGCTGCACACTGCCAATGAAATCGCCCGGATCGAGGCGGCGCTGGAGGGGGCTGGCCTTGACCTGCGCCCCGTGGCGAATGCCGTCGATGCGATCTGGCCCGATCAGCCCCCTGCCCCTTTGGGTAAAGCCTTCCTGCATCCCGAAGCGGTGGCGGGCGAAAGCTCGACCGCGAAACGCGCACGGCTGGCAGAGGGGTTGCGCAAGGCCGGGCAAAAGGCGGCGGTCATCACCCTGCCGGATTCGCTCTGCTGGCTATTGAACCTGCGGGGCGCGGATGTGCCGCGTAATCCCATCCTGCACGGCTTTGCCATTCTGCACGACGATGCCCGCGTGACCCTGTTTGCCGAGGCGGCGAAGTTTGATGACCTGACGCTGGCCACCCTTGGCCCGCAGGTCACCCTGCGCCCGCCTGCCGCCTTTGTGCCGGCGTTGCATACGCTGCAAGGCCCAGTGCGAGTGGACAAGGGCACCGCGCCCCTGGCCGTCCGGCTGGAACTGGAGGATGCCGGGATTGCGGTGGCCTGGGGCGATGATCCCTGCCGCCTGCCGAAAGCAAAGAAGAACGCTGCCGAGATTGCCGGGATGCGAGAGGCGCATCTGCGCGACGGCGCCGCGATGGTGGAATTCCTGTGCTGGCTGGATGCCCAGCCGCAGGGCAGCCTGACCGAGATTTCCGTGGTCCGCGCGCTGGAAGGCTTTCGCCGCGCTACCAACGCCCTGCATGACATTTCGTTCGACACGATCAGCGGATCTGGCCCGAACGGTGCAATCATGCACTACCGCGTCACCGAAGAGTCGAACCGCGCGGTGGGGCAGAACGAGTTGCTGCTGGTCGATTCCGGGGCGCAATACCTTGATGGCACGACCGACATCACCCGCACCATTGCCATCGGCGACCCCGGTGATTTCGCCCGCGCCTGCTATACCCGCGTGCTGCGCGGCCTGATCGCGATTTCCCGCGCCCGCTGGCCGCGCGGGCTGTCCGGCCGTGATCTGGACCCGCTGGCGCGGTTTCCCTTGTGGGTTGAAGGCATGGATTTCGACCATGGCACCGGCCATGGCGTCGGCGCCTTCCTGTCGGTGCATGAAGGGCCGCAGCGCCTGTCACGCATCAACGAAGTGCCGTTCGAGCCGGGAATGATCCTGTCGAATGAGCCGGGATACTACCGCGAGGGCGAGTTTGGCATTCGGCTGGAAAACCTGATCGTGGTGGAAGAGGCCGCGAAGATCGGCGACCGGCGCGACCAGCTGGGGTTTGAAACGCTGACCTTCGTACCCTTTGACCGGCGGCTGGTGGTGTCGGCGATGCTGTCAGGGGAAGAGCGCGACTGGCTGAACGCCTATCACGCCGAGGTGCTGGCAAAGCTGGGGCCAAGGCTGTCGGCCAAGGCGCTGGATTGGTGCCGGGCGGCTTGTGCGGCTGGCTAAAGCAGGCTTGTCAACAGGCGGTCGATTCGCGTGTTCTCTCTGTACAGCAATCGCACGGCGGTGGCGGCCACGAGACCCGTTGCCGTCCCACCCAGAATATCGGTCACAAAATGGGTGCCAACGAAAACCCTCGACAGACAAACAAGCAGAGCCACGCCCAACAGCGCCAAAGACCGCCCGCGCAAACCTTGCAGCAGGAAGGCCACGACAACCGACATCGTGGCTGTGGCATGGTCGGATGGGAACGACCAGTCACTGCTGGGCGCTATGAGGAGGTGGGTCACACCCATGTCATAGGGCCGCACACGATGCACGCCCAGCAAGATCATCTGGTTGATCGCAAGCCCCAGCAGAAACGACAGCCCCGCGCAGATGGCAGCGTGACGAACATGCCGCCTGCCGGCCCTAGACCACCATTGCAGTGTCACAAGGCCAACGATCAGCGGCACACCGAAGGTTGTAACGAAGATCATCGCCTGATCAAAAGCCGCACTTGCACCGGCAAAAGAGTTGATCCAGCGCGTGATCTCGGTGTCCATGGTCTGACCTTGAAGCAAAAGGATGCACAGCAGAATGCAGGTCAATGAACGCCGCATTCGTCAGGTATTCCGTGTTAGCGTCGTTCTGAAGGGACTGCACGCCCTGATCGAAATTGCTGGCGGACTTGTGTTCTATCTGGCCAGCACGCAAACTGTCCTGCATTTGATCAACCTGCTGACCCAAGAAGAACTAACAGAAGACCCGCGCGACTTTGTTGCAACCCATATTCTGGATGCGGCGCAGCATTTGACTGGTGCCACACAGTCCTTTTATGCCTTTTACTTGGTCAGTCACGGCCTGATCAAAATCGTCCTGGTGGCGGGCCTTTTGCGCGAAAGGCTGATAGCTTATCCGGCATCGCTGCTGGCCTTGGCGGGTTTCGTGGCCTATCAACTTTACCGCTACAGCTATACGCAGTCGGCTGGCCTGATTATCCTGACGGTCTTCGACCTTATCGTGATGGGCCTTGTCTGGCATGAATGGCGCTTGCTGCGCCGTCATCTGCAAGCCTGCTGACGGGCCCCCTACCCCTCCGCCGCCACCTTCCTGATCCGCTCCACCATCGCCCTCACCCCATTCGACCGCTGCGACGACAGATGCTCGTTCAGCCCCAGCCGGCCCAGTTCGGCAACCGCATCCACCCTGGCCACATCGGCCACCGGCACCCCGGAATAAAGCGCGTGCAGCACCGCGATCAGGCCGCGCACGATCATCGCATCGCTATCGCCCTGAAAATCAAAGGTACCACCCGCCAGAACCGGCCGCAGCCAGACCTGGCTGGCGCAGCCATCCACCTTATAGGCGGGCACCTTGAAACTGTCGTCCAAGGGGGGCATCGCCTTGCCCAGCTCGATCACATGGCGATAGCGCTCTTCCCAATCGTCAAGGAAGTCGAAGGTCTCGGCAATCTCTTCAAAGGCAGGGGTGGCCATGTGCAGTCTCCTTGCCTGCATCAGGTAATGTGCGAGCGGTGAAAGGTCCAGCCATGGCGGGTGTTTCAATGCCCCTTCCATCGGTTCCCCCCATCGGCTACCCATGGTGAAACAGCCAAGGTTTCCACGATGCGCCTTTCCCTGACGCTTGCCCTGATCGCCGCCACCAGCCTGTCTGCCTGCGGCTTTGGCCAGTCGCGGCTGAACCCGCTGAACTGGTTCGGCCGCTCGAAAGAGGTACCGGTTGCCGTTGCACCCGAGGTAACGGGCAAGGCTGCGGTGGATGACGGCCGCCAACTGGTGCAATCGGTGCTGTCGATGTCGGTCGAACCGAATCCCGGCGGCGCTATCATTACCGCCACCGGCCTGCCACCCAGCCAGGGCTGGTGGAAGGCCGAACTGGTGGCGCTGCCGGTCGATGACAAGGGTGTGCTGGTGTTGGAGTTCCGCGTTGCCCAACCGCCAGAGCCGTGGCCGGCCGGAACCCAATGGTCGCGCGAAATCACAGCAGGTTATTCGCTGTCGAACATCAAGCTGGCCGAGATTAGCGAGATCGTCGTTCAGGGCGAAACCAACGCACGGGCCAGCCGCCGCTAGGTCCATGTGGGAAAGGCGGCCTTGCCGCCTAACCCAGCCGCGCCGCGATCTCGGCCACCAGATCGTGCAGCGGCAGCTCAATATCGACAGTAATGGCACCTTCGTCCGGGCCCGGCGGCTCCAGCGTTAAAAACTGGCTGTCCAGCAGGCTTTCCGGCATGAAATGGCCTCTGCGCTGGCCCATACGCGCGGCAATCAGCGCCCGGCTGCCTGACAGATGCACAAAGGTTACCGGCGCCCCGGCATGGGCGCGGATGATGTCGCGGTAGGCCCGCCGCAGCGCCGAACAGCCGACAATCCGCCGCCCCGGCGCGGCCAGCAGGTCGCCCACTTGGGCCAGCCACGGCGCACGGTCGGCATCGGTCAGGGCCACACCGGCCGACATTTTTGCAATGTTTGCAGGAGGATGCAGGTCGTCGCCATCCAGATACCGCGCGCCGATCAAGGCCGCCAAGGCCCGCCCGGCCGAGGTTTTTCCCGATCCGGCCACGCCCATCAGCACCACACGCAAAGGATCAGACGCGGACGACACGAACCTCGTTGCCCTTGGCCGACAGCGCAATCTCGCCCCGGCAAAGGCGCATCGCATCTTCGCCAAAGGCTTCAGCCCGCCACCCCTTCAGCGCGTCGCCGTTGCGATCCCCGGATGCAATCGCATCCAGATCGGCGGCCGAGGCGATCAGCCGTGGCGCCACCCCCAGCGACTCCGATTTCGCCTTCAGCAGCACGCGCAACAGGTCGGCCAGCGCTGGGTTGACCTGAACCTGCTCTTTGCTGGCATCGACCTTGGGCATATCTTCGGGCTTCATCTCCATGCCCTCCTTGATCGCGGCAAGGATGCCTTCGGCAATCTCGGGCTTACGGCCTTCACGCAGCAGCAGACGCGACCGGCCCAGTTCTTCCATGCTGGTTGGCCGGGTCGAGGCCAACTCCAGCAGCGCATCATCCTTCATCACCCGGCTGCGCGGCACGTTCTGGCCCTGCGCATAAGCCTCGCGGAACCGCGCCAAGGCCTTGACGATGGCAAGGAAGCGGCCAGAGGAGGTGCGGGTCTTGATCCGCGACCAGGCTTCATCGGGGTGAATGGTATAGGTAGCGGGGTCGGTCAGAACCGAAAGCTCTTCCTCGACCCAGGCCTGACGGCCATTCTTGGCCAGTTGTGCCGCCATCCATTCATAGATCACCCGCAGATGGGTGACATCGGCCAGCGCATAATCGCTTTGCGCCTGCGACAGCGGGCGGCGCGACCAGTCGGTAAAGCGGCTGGTCTTGTCGAGGTTTTCCTTGGCGATCTTTTTCACCAGGGTTTCATACCCGACCTGTTCACCAAAACCGCAGACCATGGCGGCAACCTGCGTGTCAAACAGCGGGTCGGGGAACACGTTCCCTTCAACGAAGAAAATCTCCAGATCCTGCCGGGCGGCGTGGAACACCTTGACCGTCGCCTTGTGGCGGAACAGGTCATAAAGGGGTTCCATCGACATGCCCTCGCCCTCGATCGGGTCGATCAGCACCGCCTCGCCATCCTTGCCGGGCAGCGCCATCTGGATCAGGCACAGCTTCGACCAGTAGGTCCGCTCGCGCAGAAACTCGGTATCGATGGTGACGTAGGGGGCAGCTTTGGCGGCCTCGCAATAGGCGGCCAGGTCTTCTGTGGTCGTGATCGTGCGCATCGGCGTCTTTCAGCAGGGTGCGCGGGGGTATCCCGCCCTTCCGCTATAGGGGCGGCGGGGCGGGATGGGAACCCTTTTGCAAAGGGTTTCGGGCGGTTTTGCCGCCCGAATGGCCGGATTCAGGCCAATTCCTTCAGATCGGCAGCGTCAAAGCCTTTGGGAGACCGGCCGGCCTGCACATGGCGCACCCAGGCCGGGTCGCTGATCAGGGCGCGGCCGACAGCGATCAGGTCGAACTCGTCGCGCTCCATCCTGGTGATCAGCTTGTCCAGCGGCTGGGCCTCGGCCCCCTGACCGGCAAAGGCGCCGAAGAATTCGGCGTTCAGCCCGACCGAGCCGACGCTGATCGTGGGCTTGCCGGTGATCTTCTTGGCCCAGCCGGCAAAGTTCAGGCCATCCTCGCCGTCCAGCGCGGGGAACTCTGCCTCCCAGAACTTGCGCTGCGAACAGTGGAAAATGTCCACGCCCGCATCCGACAGTGGGCCAAGCCAATCCTCCATCTCGGCCGGATTGGCGGCCAGCTTGACCGTGTAGTCCTGTTGCTTCCATTGGCTAAGCCGCAGGATCAGCGGGAAATCCGGCCCAATCGCGGCGCGGGTGGCCTTGACCACCTCGACGGCAAAGCGTGACCGGTCCTTGATGGTCGGCCCGCCCCAGCGGTCGGCGCGCACATTCGTGCCCTGCCAGAAGAACTGGTCGATCAGATAGCCATGCGCGCCGTGCAGTTCGGCCACATCAAAGCCCAGCCGCTTGGCATCGGCGGCGGCACTCGCATAGGCGGCGATGGCATCGGCAATGTCTTCCTCGCTCATCGCCCGCCCGCGCGCATCGCCGGGGCCAACCAGACCCGACGGGCTTTCCACCGGCAATTCAGGCTCCCATCCGGCGCGGGTCGATCCGGTGTGCCATATCTGCGGCCCCATCTTGCCGCCCGCAGCGTGAACCGCGTCGATCACCGCTTTCCAGCCATCCAGCGCGGCACCGTGGAAAAACGGAATCCCCGGCAGATTGCGCGATACCGGGCGGTCAATCACCGTGCCTTCGGACAGGATCAGACCCACGCCCCCCTCGGCCCGACGGCGGTAGTATTCGGTCTGCTTTTCGCCCGGCAGCCCGGCATCCGCCATGGCGCGCGTCATCGGGGCCATGACGATCCGGTTCTTCAACTCCAGCCCTTTCAGGCGGAAGGGGCGGAAAAGCACATCAGTGGTTCGGGTCATCGGAAAACTCCTGTTCAGGGACTTGCCTTAAGTATATTCTGGAAACTTGGTGTCAATCAGGCACCAAAAATTCACCAGGTCACCTTTAGGAAACCTATGAACGAGATCAGCGAGATAACCCGCCCCACCCTGCCGCAGCCCATGGCGCGTTGTGCCTCTTTTGACGCCAATTGCCCGGCGCGCGTACTGTTTGACCAGATCGCCGACAAATGGTCGATGATGATCCTGACGGTGCTGGATCAGGGGCCGCAGCGATTCAACACCATCCGGCGGCAGATTGAAGGCGTGTCGCAAAAGTCGTTGACCCAGACGCTGCGGCGGCTGGAACGGAACGGCCTGATCACCCGCCGCGTGCTGGCTGGCAGCCCGGTTGCGGTGGAATATGAACTCAGCGAACTGGGCTGGACGCTGCTGCCGCCCTTCCGCGCGCTGTATCGATGGACCAAGGAAAACATGCCCCAGGTCGAGGCGGCGCGCCTTTTGTTCGACCGGGCAGGCTGATGGGGCGGCTGCATCTGGTGCGGCGCTGGCTGTGGTTTGCGGGCGGCGTGACGGCGCTGGCGCTGGCTGTGGTGGGAGTTTTTTTGCCGCTGCTGCCAACCACGCCCTTCGTCATTCTGGCGGCGGGCTGTTTTGCGCAGTCTTCGCCCCGGCTGCATGACTGGCTGCTGCGTCACCCGCTGTTCGGCCCGGCCATCCGCGACTGGCGCAACCACCGTGCCATTCCGCCACGGGCAAAGACGGCGGCGGTGATCGCCATGGCGGCGGCCTTCGGTCTTAGTCTTTACATGCGGCTGCCGGGCTGGGTGCTGCTGGCGCAGGGCGCGGTTCTGCTGACCTCAGGCGGCTGGATTGTCACCCGCCCCTCTGGCCCAAGGGGCTAGAGCAGAACAGGAGTCCGGTCTCCGACCACAAAACGGCGCAGCACGGCGGGATACAGCCGATGCTCCTCAACCAGAACCCGCTCGGCCAGTGCGTCGGCTGTATCGCCCGGCAAAACCGGCACCCGCGCCTGCCCCAGCACCGGCCCCGCATCCAGCTCTGCGGTCACCTCATGCACGGTGCAGCCCGCCTCGGCATCACCCGCCTCCAGCGCGCGCTGATGGGTGTGCAGACCGGGG
>CALRKX020000030.1:0-11696 GCA_943368305.1 Erythrobacter sanguineus | reverse complement strand
GGCCGATGACAGCCTTATGGCGCGCACCGAACTGGTGCGTCAGGCCCGCGAAGGCGGCTGATCACACCGGCAGAACGGTGGTCGCCTTGATCTCTTCCATGCTGAGAAGGGCGGTGACATTGTAGATCTTCACCTCTGAAATCAGCGCCTGATAAAACGTGTCATAGGCGCGGGCATTCTTGACCCGGACTTTCAGGATATAATCGATGTCGCCGGCAAGGCGGTGCGCCTCCAGCACCTCTGGCCTTTCGCGCAGGGTTTTCAGGAACTTGCGCTGCCAGTCGGCCTCATGTTCGCTGGTGCGGATCAGCACGAAGAAACAGGCCTCCAGCCCCAGGCTTTCGGCATCCAGAATCGCGGTCTGGCGGGTGATGACACCCTGTTCCTTCATGCGGCGGATGCGGTTCCAGACCGGAGTCTTGGAACTGCCGACCTTGCGGGCGATTTCGTCCAGGGATTGCTCGGCATCGGCCTGAAGCTCGACAAGGATTTTCCGGTCAAGATCGTCCAGTTGGGCCGCCATTCGCATTCATCCCGGTTTGGTGGAACCCTGTTCCCTTGCGGGGCAGTATCAGAACGAATGTCCTTATCTGCAAGGGCGTCTGGCCGCAATGTGGGAAAATATCCTATATTGGAGGACAGAAAACGCGAGTCCCCGATGCCCGAGCTGCCCACCCTTGCTGCGCTGACCGCTGCCGTCACCTTTGTGGGGGCCGGACCGGGTGCGGCCGGGCATCTGACGCTGGCGGCGTTTCAGGCACTGACCGGGGCCGATGTCGTCATTCATGACCGGCTGGTGGGCGATGAGGTGCTGGCGCTGATCCCGCCGCATGTGGCGCGGATCGACGTTGGCAAGACAGGCTTTGGCCCGGCTGCCGCACAGACCGACATCAACGCCCTGCTGGTGGCGCAAGCGCAGGCGGGCCGACGCGTCGTGCGCCTGAAGGGCGGCGATTGCGGCATCTTTGGCCGTCTGGACGAGGAGATCGATGCGCTGGAGGCCGCTGGCCTGACCTTTGCCATCCTGCCCGGCCTGACCGCCGCCACCGTGGCCGCCGCCGCCATTGGCCAAAGCCTGACGCGCCGGGGCCGCAACACGATGCTGCGCATCGTCACCGGCCACGACATGGACGGCTTTGCCGAACACGAATGGCGCAGCATGGCGGCCGAGGGCGAGGTGGCCGCGATCTACATGGGCAAGAAATCCGCCCGCTTCATTCAGGGCCGCCTGATGATGCACGGCGCGGGCTCCTCCACCCCCGTCTCGATCGTGGAAAACGTCAGCCGCGCCGATCAGCGTATTCACTCTGCCACCCTGGCCACGCTGGCCGAGGTGGCGCAGCCCCTTGAAGGCCCCGCCGTCATCCTCTACGGCCTTGCCCCCCGGCAGGCCGCAACCGCCGCCCAGACCCTGAAGGAGGCCCAAGCATGAGCCGCAGCTTCACGCCCAAAGTCATCACCGCCAACCGCCTGCGCGAAGGCGATGTGGTCTATCTGGCCGCCGATGACCGCTGGACCCCGCATCACCACGAGGCCGAACTGATCGAGGACGAGGCGCACGCCCAGTTGCGCCTGCTGTTCGCGGCGGCACAAAAGCTTTATGTGGTCGGCCCCTATCTGGCCGATGCCAAGGCTGGCCCCAACGGCCCCGAACCGACCCACTTTCGTGAGGAGTTCCGCACGCGCGGTCCCTCGAACTATTTCCATGGCAAGCAAGCCGATCTCGCGAGCTGACGCATGTATTCCTATTCCGACTTCGACGAAGCCTTCATCCGCAGCCGTGTGGCGCAATTCACCCATCAGGTGGAACGCCGCCTTGACGGGTCGCTGACCGAGGACGAGTTTCGCCCGCTGCGTCTGATGAACGGCCTGTATCTGCAACTTCATGCCTACATGCTGCGGATCGCCATTCCCTACGGCACGCTGAACCCGCGCCAGATGCGGCAACTGGCGCTGATCGGCGACAAGTGGGACAAGGGCTATGGCCATTTCACCACCCGCCAGAACATTCAGTTCAACTGGCCCAAGCTGCCCGATGTGCCCGCGATCCTGACCGCGTTGGCCGATGTGGAAATGCACGCCATCCAGACCAGCGGCAACACTGTGCGCAACGTCACCGCCGACCATTTCGCCGGTGCTGCGGCGGATGAGATCGGAGACCCCCGCCCCTATGCCGAGCTGCTGCGCCAGTGGTCCACCGACCACCCGGAGTTCCAGTTCCTGCCGCGCAAGTTCAAGATTGCCATCACCGGCGCCCCGAATGACCGCGCCGTGATTGCCGCCCATGACATCGGGCTGCGGATCGTGCGCAATGATGCGGGCGAGGTCGGTTTTCAGGTGCTGGTTGGCGGTGGCCTTGGCCGCACCCCGATGATCGGCATGGTGGTGCGTGACTTCCTGCCGGTGGAAGACCTGCTGCCCTATGTCGAGGCGGTCCTCAGCGTCTACAATACCCTTGGTCGGCGCGACAACAAATACAAGGCCCGCATCAAGATTACCCTGCACGAGACCGGCAAGGAAGAGATCACGCGCCAAGTCGAAGAGCGGTTCGCAGAATTGCGCCCGCAGTTCGGCGGCAATGACCAGAAGCTGCTGGAAGACATCCGCGAGGCCTTCGCCCCGCCCGCCTATCGCAATGCCCCGGTCGATGCCTACACCGCCTTCCACAAGGCCGACCCGGTGTTCCGCGCCTGGGCCGATACCAACCTGACCGCACACAAGAACGACCAGTATGCGATTGTGACGATCAGCGTGAAGGAACACGGCAAGACGCCGGGCGACGCCACCAGCGACCAGATGCGCGTGATCGCCGATCTGGCCGAGAAATACGGCCATGGCGACATCCGCATCAGCCATGAACAGAATGTCATCCTGCCGCATGTCCACAAATCGGACCTGCCCGCGGTTCATGCGGCATTGGTTCAGGCCGGGCTTGGCACCGCCAATGTCGGCCTGATCAGTGACATCATCGCCTGCCCCGGCATGGATTACTGCGCGCTGGCAACGGCACGGTCGATCCCGATTGCCGAGCAGATCGCCCTGCGGTTCAAGGAACTGGATCTTGAGCATGAGGTCGGGCCGCTGAAGATCAAGATTTCCGGCTGCATCAATGCCTGCGGGCATCACCATGTCGGCCATATCGGGATTCTGGGTCTGGACCGCGCCGGGGTGGAAAACTATCAGATCACCCTTGGCGGCGACGGCACCGAACAGGCGGCGATTGGCGAAAAGATGGGGCCGGGCTTTGCCTATGATCAGGTGGTGCCCGCCATCGAACGCCTTGTGCGCGCCTATCTGGAAGTGCGCTCGGAACCTACCGAAACCTTCCTGCAAACCGTGCGCCGCGCCGGTCTTGGCCCGTTCAAGACCGCGCTTTACGAAACGGAAGGCGAAAAGGATGCCGCGTGACCTGCATTCCGGTGACGTTGCCGAACGTGTCGCGGCGCTGAACGCGCGCTACAAACACCATTCGGCCACCGCCGTTCTGGAACATGCACTGAAAGACGATGATCTGGGCCGCGTGGCGCTGGTGTCGTCTTTCGGCGCGGAATCGGTGGTGCTGTTGCATCTGGTTTCGGTGCTGGCGCCGGAAACCCCAGTGCTGTTCGTCGATACCCGGATGCTGTTCAAGGAGACGCTGGAATATCAGCGCGAGCTGGCCGAAAAGCTGGCCCTGTGCGACATTCGCACCATCCGCGCCCATCCGAAAAAGGTCGAGTTCGACGATCCCGATGGCACCCTGCACCAGTTCAGCACGGATTCATGCTGCAACATCCGCAAGGTCGAACCGCTGGAACGCGCGCTGTCCACCTTTGACGGCTGGATCACCGGCCGCAAGCGGTTCCAGAACTCTGACCGCGGCACCATCGACTTTTTCGAAAACGAAGGCGATTTCCGCATCAAGGTGAACCCGCTGGCCCATTGGGGCCGCGAAGACCTTGAGGAATACATGGTCGAAAACCGTCTGCCCCGGCACCCCTTGGTGGCCAAGGGCTATCCGTCCATCGGCTGCGCCCCCTGCACCAGCCAGGTGAAACCCGGCGAAGACCCGCGTGCGGGCCGTTGGCGGGGCAGCCAGAAAACCGAATGCGGCATCCATTTCATCAATGGTCAGGCCGTCCGTCAGACAAAGGATAACGCGCTATGAGCGAGACCGTTCTTGTCACCGACGCGGGCTTTTCCGCGCCCGCGCCCGTCACCCCTGTGACCCTGGCCGAGATCGCGGCGCATCAGGGCGTGCTGGACCTTGCGCATACCGACAACCCAGAGGCGGCGGAGCCTTATCTGGCCGATCTGACGCTGATCCGCGTGGCCTTCCCGTCATTCAGCGACGGGCGCGCCTTTACCATTGCGCGCCGTCTGCGCATGGCGGGCTATACAGGCGAGTTGCGGGCGATTGGCCCGGTGATCGCCGACCAATATGCGATGACGCGCCGCGTGGGTTTTGACAGCGTCGAGATTCCCGCCGAACTGGCTGCCCGCCAGCCGGAAGATCAGTGGAAATTCCGCGCCGACTGGAAGGCCCATGACTATCAGTCGCGGTTGCGCGCCTGAGTTCGGGGTTTCCCCCGGCCCGTGAACGACGTATCTCGAAAGACGAATGCAATGACCGAAGCGACCGCCATGTCCGACGCTGCCGAAAAGCCTGCCAAGCCGCATCTGCCCGATGCCCAGATTGTCCAGTCGGTGAAACACTGGACCGACCGGCTGTTTTCCTTCCGGGTGGCGCGGCCCAAGACGCTGCGCTTCCGCTCTGGTGAATTCGTGATGATCGGGCTTCTGGGTGATACCGGCAAACCGCTGCTGCGGGCCTATTCCATCGCCTCGCCCTCTTGGGATGAAGAGCTGGAGTTCTATTCGATCAAGGTGCCCGATGGCCCCCTGACCAGCCGCCTGCAACATATCCAGCCGGGGGATGAGATCATCCTGCGCCCCAAGCCGGTAGGCACGCTGGTGGTAGATGCGCTGCTGCCGGGCAAGCGGCTGTGGTTTCTGGCCACCGGCACCGGCCTTGCGCCATTTGCGTCGCTGATGCGCGACCCGGAGGTGTATGAAAAGTTCGATCAGGTCATCATGATGCACACCTGCCGTCAGGTGGCAGAGCTGGAATATGGCCGCCAACTGGTCGAAGGGCTGAAGGAAGACCCGCTGATCGGCGAGATTGTCGATGAAAAGCTGCGCTATTACCCCACCACGACGCGAGAGGAGTTTTCGCACATGGGCCGGGTTACGGACAACCTCGCCTCGGGCAAGGTGTTTGCCGATCTTGGCCTGCCTCGGATGAACCCGGAAGAAGACCGCGCCATGGTGTGTGGGTCGCTGGCGTTCAACGTCGATGTGAAGGCGATACTCGAAGGGTTCGGCCTGCGCGAAGGTGCCAATTCGGACCCGAAAGAATTCGTGGTCGAAAAGGCCTTTGTCGGCGACGGTATCTGATCTGCGCAAGACAACAAAAAAGGCCGCCAGATCGCTCTGGCGGCCTTTTTCTATCGGTTCAGAATCAGAGACCCAGAGCCTTTTTCACAGCCTCGATCGCGCCGGGAACCAGCGTCTTGTCGGCAGCGGCGGCATCGACGCCCGACTTCAGCGTGGTCTTGGTCGCATCATCCAGCGCCGAAGCGTCGATCAGCGATTTCACCTTGGTGGCATCGAAATTCGCCGGGTCCAGCGCCGCTGCGGCATCGGAAACGGCAGCGGTTGCCGTCGCTGCGGCGTCTGACGCAGCCTGACCGGCGGTGTTGGCGGCATCCGTCGCGGCCTGACCGGCAGCGGCAGCAGCAGCGGCAGCCTCGTCAGCGGCCTTCTTGGCGGCGGCGGCGGCCTCTTCTTCCACCTTCTTGGCGGCGGCGGCAGCCTCGTCCGCGGCGGCCTTGGCAACGGCAGCGGCGTCTTCCTCGGCCTTCTTGGCGGCAGCGGCAGCCTCATCCGAAGCCTTCATGGCGGCTTCCTGGGCAGGCTTGTAGCTGAACTGATAGTAGCCGCCAGCAGCAAGCAGGATCACCACCAGACCGATGAGAACGTTCTTGTTCATGTCATTTTCTCCCATGACCGTAAGGTATTGGTCGGGATTGGTATGACAGAATTACGCCACAATGGAAAGGCTGGGCAAAGACTGGCTGCGTTTCCATCGCAACGGCAGGCACCCTACATGCCATAAAGCAGCAAATCCGGTTGAAGCTGGCGGGCGCAGCCATTAGATTGCCGCACGAAATTGCCGCCACACAAGGACGAACACCCTGGCCCGCCGCCCCCATAACGCCCCGCCGCAACGCGAAACCGGCCCCCGTATCAATGATCGCATCCGCGCGCCCGAAATCCGCCTGATCGGCGCGGATGGCGAAAACGTCGGGGTGGTTACCCCGGCGCGCGCGATGGCGATGGCCGAGGAAGCGGGGCTTGATCTGGTCGAGATCTCTCCGAATGCCGAGCCACCCGTCTGCAAGATCATGGACTTTGGCAAGTTCAAATACGAGACGCAGAAGCGCGAAGCCGAGGCGCGCAAAAAGCAGAAGATCATCGAGATCAAGGAAATCAAGTTCCGTCCGGGCACTGATGACCATGATTATGATGTCAAAATGCGCTCTGTCATGAAGTTCCTGGACGAAGGCGACAAGGTCAAGGTGACCCTGCGCTTTCGGGGCCGCGAAATGGCCCACCAGGAACTGGGGCTTGAACTGCTGAACCGTGTGGCCGCCGATGTCGGCGACAAGGGCAAGATTGAATCGATGCCCCGGCTGGAAGGCCGCCAGATGGTGATGATGGTCGCGCCGAAGTAAGGCGCACGGTGCATCTAGAACCTTGAGGGGGGCCGCTGGCCCCCTTTTTCATGCGTGGTGCAAGTCATTCACATTTCCAGTTGAACGAATCTCTCGACATGTGTAATTCACCCACATGGTTGAACAACAAGACCCCCTTGGTGATGTGCTGAAGGCAGCAGGCGACCCGACCCGCCGGGCGATTCTGACGCTGCTGGCACAGAACGGCCCGACGCGCGTGACCGAGATCGCCGAACGGTTCGCCACCAGCCTGAACGCGATTTCCAAGCACATCATGGTGCTGGAGCGGGCCGGCCTGGTGTCGCGGCGCACCGTCTGGCGGGCGCATTACATCGAGGTGAACCTTGGCCCGCTGGCCGAGGTAGAGCGTTGGTTTGCGGGGCTGCGTTCAATCTGGGCGCTTCGGCTAGAGGCGCTGGATGCGGTTTTGACACAGGAGGCGCCAGATGGCCCAAGAGATGACAGCAGAGCTGACCCTGACCGTTTCGCGGACCATTCCCGCCCCGGTAGCCCGCGTCTATGACGCCTGGCTGAACCCGGCGGTTCTGGCCCGGTTCATGACCACCTGCGAAGGCGGGCCGGGCGCACGGGTGACCAACGATCCCCGCGTTGGCGGCAGCTATGAGATTGTGATGCGCGACGGCGACCGCGAAATCCCGCATCATGGCACCTATCTGGAGCTGGTTCCCCATCAGCGCCTGCGCTTCACCTGGCAAAGCCCCCATTCGGTTGAAGGCAGCATGGTAACGATCACCCTGACCCCCGAAGGCGACGCGACCCGTATCGAACTGCGCCAGGACCGCTTTGCCCATGAGGGCGCCCGCGATGGCCATATCAAGGGCTGGACGGCCATTCTGTCTGTGCTGGCCAGCGCAATGCAGGGCTGAAGCCCTGGGCGAATGCCCCCTGCCCGCAGGGGACGTTTTCGTTACGGCTCTCGCGGCTGCGGACGCTGGGGGATTTCCTTCAAAAGCCCCCCGACCCCCATCGCCGCGATGTCCTCATCGCTGACGGTCAGCCCGCAAGCCAGCCGTTCCAGCACCCAGTCGGCGCCATTCAGCGCCGGGCTGCGGGCGCAACCCGGCAGGCCGATAACGGGCCGCCCGGCCTGATCGCCCAGAAACAAGAGGTTGCCAGGATCGACCGGCATCCCGAACCGCGCCACCTGCCCGCCCGCCAGCCGCAGCCCTTCGGGGGCGGTGTCGTAAAGATCAGAGGTGGCAGAGCCGGTCAGGATCAGCCCGATTTCGCCCGGCAGGTCATGCAAGGCGCTGGCGATCGCGCGGCTGTCATGCGCCACCACGCGCACCTCAACCAATGCGATGCCCAGCGCCTTCAGACGCCCTTCGACAACGCGACGGCCCTTGAGGGTCAGCTTTTCATCCTGCCCCGGCACCTCGGTCAGAATCAGGCCAGCGGTCTGGCGAAGCACAGGCAAAATGCGCAACGCGGCCCGCGCCGCATCGCAGGCCAGTGCCAGCGCCTTTTCGGGAACGGCATAGGCAATGATCTTGACGGTTCCGGCCAGCATGCCGGGCGTCACGCGCTGCAACGGCGGCAGGGTGGCCAGGGTGATCGCCGGGTGAATGCGGTTCAGCCGCAGGACGGCGGCGGCATCGACCACAACCAGCCCGGCATGGGCGGCGTTCAGGTTCACCCGCCCGGTAAAGGCCCGGCCCACCACCAACCCCTGCCCCGCCGCATCGGGCACCAGAGCGGCGGCCAGCCGGGCGGCGGCGGTATCTTCGGCCACGTCTTGGGGATCAAGCCGGGCGACGATCACCTCTGCCACCCCGCCCTGCCGCAGCAGGGCCAGCTCGGCCTCGCCCAGAACCATGCCCTTTCGTAGCCGTCCATCGGCCAAGGGCACCGAATGGGCCAGGATCGCCCCTAGGGCCTGATCCAGCGGGACAGGACCGAACCTCATCCCTTCCTCAGAACTTGCGTGATCTGCGCCATGATCGACACCGCGATTTCCGCGGGCGATTTCGCGCCGATGTCCAGGCCCACGGGCGCATGGATGCGGGAAATCTCGGACTCGGAAAACCCTTCGGCGCGCAGACGTTCCAGCCGTTTGGCATGGGTGCGGCTGGACCCGAGGCACCCCAGATAGAACACCGGCGCCCGCAACGCGGTGCGGATTGCCGGGTCATCCAGCTTGGGATCGTGGGTCAGCGTGACCACCGCCATGCGGGTATCGGGCACAAGGGTCGTCAACGCCTCATCCGGCCAATCTTCCAGGATCGTCTCACCCGGAAACCGCTCGGCGCTGCCA
Source organism: Erythrobacter sanguineus (assembly GCA_943368305.1). Lineage (GTDB taxonomy): Bacteria > Pseudomonadota > Alphaproteobacteria > Rhodobacterales > Rhodobacteraceae > Fuscibacter. The sequence goes on along the minus strand of CALRKX020000030.1, from coordinate 2,645 downwards.
AAGGCACCACGCGGATCGATCAGCACCGGGTCATAGCCGCAGGCCCGTGCCATCGGCATCAGGGGCTGCGCGATATGCACAGCACCCACCACCACCAGCCTCAGGGGCGGGTTATGCGGAGCGATGAAACGGCCATCCTCTTCGCGGCCCGCCTTGTCGCTGCGCAGCCGGGCATCGGCAAAGACGTCATCGCCGGGCGACAAAAGCCGACGGTCCCAGCTTTCGAGCCCCACCGCATAGGCCACCGGCTGGCGCGCCTTGCGCGCAGCCACCAGCGCCTCCAGCATCCCGACCGGCAGGCCCTGCCCCACGGGTTCCACCAGAACCCGGATCGTGCCCCCACAGGCCAGCCCGACGGCAAAGGCGGTTTCATCCGAGACGCCAAAGGTCAGCAGGCGGCTTTTCCCGTCGCGCAGCGCCTCTTCCGCCTCGGTCACAACCGCGCCCTCGACGCAGCCGCCCGAGACAGAGCCCATCATCGCCCCGTCGCCCGCGACAACCAACTGACTGCCGGGCTGACGCGGTGCCGACCCCCAGGTCTCGACCACGGTTGCCAGCACGGCCCCCCGCCCGGCGCGGTGCCAGCCAAGAGCAATTTCGGGAATGTCGTTCGGTTCCATGCGCTCTCTCCGCCGTGCACTCTGCCCCGACCGGGGCGCTGCGGCCATTGTCCAAAGGTCGCGCATGAAAAGGCCCCGAAGCAAGCGCCCCGGGGCCTTTTCGCGATGAATTGCCGGTTACTTGCCGGTTTTCATCAAGGGCGTGATCACCCGCACCACCACCCGGCGGTTCGCGCGTTCATTCTTTTGGGTGTCGATCAGCAGTTCATGTTCGCCATAACCCTGCACCACCATGTTTTCGGGCGGAATGTCGAAATACTCTGTCAGCGCCAGCGCCACCGATTCCGCGCGCCGGTCCGACAGGGCCAGATTCATCGCAGCATCGCCCACGGCATCGGTATGGCCTTCGATCAGGAAGACCTCGCCGGGGTTCGCCTCCAGCAGATCCCGCATCAGGCCACCCAGTTCGGCCAGGTTATCGGCCTCACCCGCCTTGATCGCGGCTGCTCCCGAATCGAAGGTGACGTTATCAACGTCGATCGTGGCCGCCAGTGCGCGCACTTCCGGAATTTCGCGGATCTGGCGCAGGCTGAACTTGCGGCCCGCCTTGTTGGCCTCTTTCGCCGCCAACGCCGCCTTGAGCGCCGCATTCTCATCCGAGGTCGAGATCGTCACCCGATCCCTGCGCGGCTTGGGAAGTTTGGTCACGATGACGGGCTCTTCTTCCCAGAAATCGTCAATCAGCACGATTTCGCGGCCATGACGGTCGTATTGTGTGCGGCGCAGCACCCGGCCAGAGGCATCGCGGATGGTCACGATCTGGGTGCCGTCGCGGCGCTCCACGATGCTGCGGGTAGAGCCGTCGCGGTAGGTTTCGGTCCGCACGGTCGAACCGGGGCGGCGCAGAATGGTGTCGTCATCCTTGTACACCTCATAGGTGCCATCGGGGCGCAGCACCACGATCCGGTCACCGGTGTTCGAAACCACGCGGCGTTCGTCCTGGCGTCCCTGATTGATGACAGCGCCAACCACCAGCGCGCCCAACACGACAAGGCCCGCCTTTTCCAGATCGGAAAGGCCGGATTTCTTGCCGTCCCGCAGCATGACCGGCGGGGCTGCAAATTCCTGATCAGACTTGCGGCTGTCGCGTTCGGTCAGGGTTTCAACCTGCACGGCGGCATCCTTGGGGGCGGGCAGATCGCCCAGCTTGCCGATATCATCCTCGGATGCTGGCGGCACATGGGTTTGCGCCAAGGCGGCGGCCTCCAGCCCCTCGGGCTTGACCGAGTTGGGGTCGGCCAGAATTTCCGAAAGGTTTTCAACCTGGGTCGGCGTCACTTCCGGGGCATCGACCGGGGTTGTCTCGGCGGCGGCCGGATCGGGTTCGGCCGTGGCAAGGCCGGCGGCCGGATCGGTGACATCGGCACTGGGTTCCGGCAGGGTCAGGGTAGCGGGCGCGGTCTCTTCGGCGGCCTGCTCCGAGGTGGCGGCAGGATCGGTTGCCGGGTCTGCGGGTTGATCGCCGGTTGCCGCCTGATCCGCTGGCACGGTTTCTGGGGTGCCGGTTTCGGGTGCGGCAGTTTCGGTGTCCGATGCCGCCTCACCGGTGGCGGGAAGGGTCAGTTGCCCCTCGGCAGCAGGTTCTTCGGTGGTGACCGCTTCGCCAGTGGTCGCTTCTTCCGTGGCCGCAGGCTGATCGGGGACGACCGCAGTTTCTGTCGTCGCGCCCTCGGCAGTTGCCGGGTCTTCGGTTGCGGGCACTTCGGTCGCGGTTTCCGCCGGGGCGGGAATCACGGCAGCAGGGTCTTCGGTTGCAGAGTCTGCGGTCGCGGGGTCATCGACCGGGGCAGCAGCCTCGGCTTGGGCGGCCTCTTCGGCGGCTTTTGCTTCCGCCTCGGCCTGCGCCTGCTCTTGTGCGGCCGCATCGGCAGCGGCCTGGGCGGCGGCGGCCTCCTCGGCGGCCTTGGCCTCGGCTTCGGCCTGAAGGCGGGCGGCTTCCTCGGCAGCGGCCTGGGCTTCCGCCTCGGCTTGAGCCTGGGCTTCGGCTTGCGCGGCGGCTTCCGCCTGCGCTTCCGCTTCAGCCTG
>CALRKX020000029.1:0-11919 GCA_943368305.1 Erythrobacter sanguineus | reverse complement strand
ACAAGCCGGATCGGCCGATATCCATTGGGCGCAGGGGCTTTATGGCGTGCTGGAAACCCGGGGGCAAAACCCGGTTCAGCGCCCCCTGGCGGCGCTGAACTCTGCTTTCGCGACCGATGGAATGTTGATTCGCGTCACGGGCAGGGCCGCGAAGCCAGTATCTCTGATTTATCGTCATAAATCAGAGACATCTGATGCGATTCTGCATCATTGCATCAAGCTGGAGGCGGGGGCGGAGCTTACCTTGCTGGAAAATGGCCCGGCGGCGGCACGTTTCCTCAAGGTGCTGGAGGTCGAGGTTGGTGATGGTGCCCGCTTCCACCACATCCGTGCGCAGGGGCGCGACCATGAGCGCCTGGCCGCGACCCATGTCTTTGCCCGTCTGGGTGCTGAGTCGCTGTTCAAATCCTTTACGCTGACGGCCAACGGTCGCATGACCCGCAATGATTGCGTACTGGAACTGGCGGGGGATGACGCCAAGGCCCATGTCGCAGGCGCGGCAATGGGGGACCGGAATTTTCACCACGACGACACCGTTTTCGTGACCCACGCGGCCGAACGGTGTGAAAGCCGGCAGGTCTTCAAGAAGGTACTGAAGAACGGTGCGGTGGGGGTGTTTCAGGGCAAGATCCTGGTGAAGCCCGGCGCGCAAAAGACGGATGGATATCAGATTTCCCAAAGTCTGCTGTTGGATGACGACAGCCAGTTTCTGGCCAAGCCAGAGCTGGAAATCTATGCCGATGACGTGAAATGCAGCCATGGTTCCACCTCTGGCGCGATTGACGAGACGGCGCTTTACTATCTGCGGTCGCGCGGGGTGCCCCTGAAACAGGCGCAGTCGTTGTTGGTGCTGGCCTTCCTGGCCGAAGCCATTGCCGAGATCGAGGATGAAGCGATTGCCGACGATATTCGCGGTCGGTTGGAGGGATGGCTTCACCGCCACGAGAGCTGATGTCGCTGGTTCCCGATATCGTTGAAAGCTGGCGTCACCCGCGATTGGTGGTGCGCCGTCATCTGGCGCGCCCGCGGTCAGAGGCTTTTGCCTTTACTTTTCTGTTCGTCTTTTTGCTGGTCGCCTTTGTCGCGCAATGGCCGCAGGCGGCGCGGGCCAGTTATCTACACCCCGAAGTGCCGCTGATTCAGCGCCTGCTGGCGGCGGCTTTGGGGCTGATGGCAACGATTCCGCTGTGGTATGGTCTGGCTGGCCTGTCGCGGCTGGTGGCGCGGGCCTTTGGCGGGCAGGGCGATTGGTACGGGGCGCGGGTGGCGTTGTTCTGGTCGCTGGCGGCTGTCAGCCCGGCGATGCTGTTGCAGGGGCTGACTGCCGGGCTGCTGGGGCCGGGTCGGCAGGCCGGGCTGATGGGGGCGCTGGTCGCGGGGGTGTTCCTTGCCCTCTGGCTTGCCATGCTGCGAGAGGAAGAGGGTGCAACATGATGAATGATATGGCACTTTCAGCCTGGGATACCATCAGGCAGCCACGCATGATGGCGCGGCGGATCATGGCGATGAACCTACCCCTCAACAGCGCCGCAACAGCACTGTTGCTGACCGCCCTGTTGGGTGCCCTGCTTTCGGCGACGACCTGGGCGGCTTTGGGAACGGCGGATGACAACGCCTCTGCCATGGCAGAGGTCTTCGACCGGCCCTTTCTGCTGGCGGGAATACAGGTCTTGGTGCAGGGGGCTGCGGCCTGGCTGGCCTGGGCCGTGGGCCGCTTTTTCGGAGGCACCGGCAGTTTGGCGCAGGCCTGCGCACTGATGGCGTGGGTAGAGTGGGTGCTGGTTCTGGTTCAGGTGGCGCAGGTGCTGCTGTTGCTGGCGCTGCCGCCTGTGGCAGAGGCGACCAGCCCGCTGGCCCTGATCCTGTTCTTGTGGCTGATGGCCAGTTTTGTTGCGGAACTGCATGGCTTTCCAACGCTTTGGAAGGTGCTTTTGGGAATTGTCCTGACCGCTGCGGCCTTGGGCATTGCCGTCGTTTTCATTCTGGCGGCGCTGGTTGGTGCCGGGGGGCTTGCCAATGTATGATGTTGCAAAGGTGCGTGCGGATTTCCCGATCCTGTCACGGCAGGTCAATGGCAAACCGCTGATCTACCTGGACAATGGCGCCAGCGCGCAAAAGCCCCAGGTGGTGATTGATGCAATCACGCAGGCGTATTCGATGGAATATGCCAATGTTCACCGTGGCTTGCATTACCTTTCCAATCTTGCGACCGAAAAATACGAAGCGGTTCGCGGCACCATCGCGCGGTTTTTGAACGCGCCCGATGCGGAGGAGATCGTGTTCACCTCCGGCTCTACCGAGGGGTTGAACCTGGTTTCCTATGCCTGGGCCGCGCCCCGATTGCAGCCGGGGGATGAGATTGTCCTGTCGGTGATGGAGCATCACGCCAATATCGTGCCCTGGCATTTCCTGCGCGAACGGCAGGGCGTGGTGCTGAAATGGGTCGATTGCGACCAGAGCGGAGCCTTGGATCCGCAGGCGGTGATTGACGCCATCGGACCAAAGACGCGGCTGGTGGCGATTACCCAGATGTCGAACGTTACGGGCACGGTGGTTGATATTGCCGCCATCTGTCACGCCGCGCAGGATCGCGGTGTGCCGGTTTGCGTCGATGGCAGTCAGGGCGCGGTGCATATGCCGGTGGATGTGCAGGCATTGGGATGCGACTTCTACGCCATCACCGGGCATAAGCTTTATGGTCCAAGTGGTTCTGGTGCAATCTATATTCGTAAAGAGCGCATGGCAGAGATGCGCCCGTTCATCGGCGGGGGCGACATGATCCGCGAGGTGTCTAAAGACGCCGTGACCTATGCTGACCCACCGATGAAGTTCGAGGCGGGCACACCGGGTATTGTGCAGCAAATCGGGCTGGGCGTTGCGCTCGAATATCTGATGGGCCTTGGCATGGCGAATGTGGCCGCGCATGAGCATGCGATCGGTGACTATGCCCGCAGCCGACTTTCAGGCCTTAACTGGTTGAATGTGCAAGGAAATACGGTGGGGAAGGGGGCTATCTTCTCTTTCACGCTGGACGGCCCCGCCCACGCCCATGATATTTCGACCGTGCTGGACAAGCGAGGCATCGCAGTGCGGGCCGGAACCCATTGCGCGATGCCGCTGATGGCGCATTTCGGCGTGACTGCCACCTGCCGCGCCTCGTTCGGCCTGTATAACACGACCGAAGAAGTGGATGCCCTGATTTCGGCGCTGGAGTTCTGCCGCGAGCTTTTTTCCTGACAGAACTGCACCTTAAAAGGCGATCTTCACTGTCAGCGCACCCGCAGTTTCCGTTACTCCGGCGCGGTTGCCATAGTTTGTCGCGCGCACCAGATCCAGCCGCAGGTTCGTCCGTTCATTCAGCGGCACCTGATAGCTGAGTTTCAGGTCCATCTCGCGGCTTTCGGGGGCAAGCCCCACATCCAGTGCCGACATCTGGGTAATGCCATCCACGCTGCGCAGGGGCAGGCGGGTCGTGCCATGCCCAGCGGTCACCGTGACGGGGGTGCCAACGCCGATCATCAACCTGTCGCCCTGCGAGAACAGGTTGCTGTGGCCAAGATCGACGCCAAGGCTGTTGAACGCAACCTGTCCGACATCGGTCAGTGCGCCGCTGCCGCTGGCGACGGCAAGCCCGAACTCTGCGCCAAGGCGGACAAAACCGTCTTGCCCAAGCGCTCCACGCAGACCCAGCGTCACCGAGGCTGCCGCCGTGCCGCTGCCATGCGCGCCGTCCCCAAGGCCGAACACCTCGCCCCCGTCGCGGCTCAGCTTCAGCCCCAGGTCAAGCCCGCTGGTGCCGTCGCCAAAGTGCCGGGTAACGGCAAGGCCCAGGCTGCCATCGCCCACCGCAGGCAAAAGCAGGCGGACCGAGATCGGGCTGTCTGCTGCCTCCATCGCCACTTCGGTGCCGCGGAAGGCTGCAAACCCTTCAACCCCCGCGTCGGCTACGGTGGTATTGCCGCCCACCGCCTGCCGGCCGTTCTCGGCCAGCCGCGCCGACAGCGCAACCGGAGCAGCGGAAACCGACAAGGCCTTGGCCGGAACAGCGAAATCGCCAGCCAGACTGTCAACCACCGTCATCGTCTGGCTTGCCAGACTGGCCGCAACCGCATCGCCAACGCCGCTGCCACTGAACACGGTGGCTTGGGGCAGGGGGATTGCCTGCCCGTCAACCGCAAGCTGCGCCACGCCAATCGGCATCAGCGCCGCCTTCACGTTCAGGAAGCCGTGGCCATATTCGGTGCTGTAATCGTGGAAAAACCCCGGAGCCAGTTCGCTAGAGCCGTCCGCACTGAAAAACCCGTTGTCGGCCGAAGCAAGCAGACGGATGCGCAGTTGATGCGGCGTCAGTGAGGGAAATGCCTCGGCCAAAAGGGCAAGCGCCCCAGAAACTTGCGGGGCGGCAAATGAGCTGCCGGTGGCAAAGTCGTAGCTGGTGTTGCTGGTCGCGCCCAAGGAGTTGAAGGCCTGCGCGCCGGTCCAGGCGCCATCGGCCACCAGACACCACTCGGCCGCCTCAAGGCAGCCGGCCGAAAGGCGGGTGGCCGATAGAATCCTCGTGCTGTCAAAGGTCGGAACCGCATTTCCCACCGCCAGCCAACCATCTTGCAAGCTGCTGTCGAACATCGGCAGCGCCGCCATCAGGTCAGAATTCGTGTCGGTCTCATCATTCGACAGGGCAAACACCACCACGCCCTGAGCCGCATAGGCCCGCAACGCCGACAGATATGACTGATCGGCCTGGCTGGTGAAAAAGCCGGACAGGCTGACCTGATTGTCCGGCGTATTGGTATAGCCCCAAGAGTTGTTCCAGGCGACAGCCCCCATCTGCAACGCGCGCGTGCCGGTTTGAGCGAGCAGGGTGGTCGTATCATAGGCGCCGACGATCAGATCTGCGCCGGGGGCAACGCCCGTCATCGTGGTGGAATTGCCCGCCGCAACAGAGGCCACCATCGTGCCATGATCGTCCAGCGAAATCTGGCCTACGGTTGTCACAGACTTGCCCGAAAACACCTCATGCCGGGTGTTGAAACCGCCGTCCGATACCGCAATGGTCTGCCCCTTTCCGGTCAGGCCCACAGCATGGGCATAATCGACCCGCGCTGCCGCGAGGGGGTTGCTGGTGTATTCCACGCTGGGCGCGCTTGCAAAATGCCAGGTCGATTGTTGCAGCACATAGCGCGCCGAACTGCGCACGCCCGAGGCGATGCTTTCCCAAGGCGAGAAGTCCAGTACATAATACGACCCCAGTGTGCCAGAGCCGCCAGGCGTCAGGGGCGGCAAATCCGTTCCACCGGCAGAGCCGCCACCTTTGCAGGCGGTCAGCGACAGAACAGCAAGGGCAACAACCATGGGGCGAAAATATTTGGACATGACAAAATCCAGCGTTGAGCCGATCACAACAAGAATCATGTTTTAACCAATTGTAGCCTGTCGACGAAGGGCCTTTTTCACGCATCCGTGATTTGTCGCCGCGGGGCGTTGATCCCTGTGCTTCGGGGTTGCAGCGATGCGGATGACCGCTTATAGGGGGCAACAGGCACCCGTAGCTCAGCTGGATAGAGCGCTGCCCTCCGAAGGCAGAGGTCACACGTTCGAATCGTGTCGGGTGCGCCAATCTCTCCAAATGTATCGCGATAGACGGGTTGCAGCTTCGGGGCTACATTTATCGCATAATCCATATTATGTAATATACACATGATCCGGCACTGGCCCAGGACCTCCAAACCCGTTAGAAACCGCGAAAAATGAGGTGCTCCGATGTTCGACCGTTCTATCAAGATCGCTCCTTCCATTCTATCGGCCGATTTCGCAAATTTTGGTGCTGAGTGTCGTGCAATCGAAGCGCAAGGCGCGGACTGGGTGCATGTTGATGTGATGGACGGTCATTTCGTGCCTAACCTGACCTTCGGTCCGGCGACCTGTGCGGCGATCCGGCCGCATATCAAGGGCACCATGGATGTGCATCTGATGATCGCGCCGGTCGATGCCTATATCGAGGCCTACGCCAAGGCTGGCGCCGATGTCATCACCGCGCATCTGGAGGCTGGCCCGCATATTCACCGCACCCTGCAAGCCATTCGCGGCTATGGGAAAAAGGCTGGTCTTGCACTGAACCCCGGCACCGGGCTGGAGGCTGTTCCTTATCTGCTCGATATGGTGGACCTGATCTGCGTGATGACGGTGAACCCCGGTTTTGGCGGCCAGAAGTTCATTCACAGCCAGTTGGACAAGGTGCGTGCCTTGCGCGCGATGATCGGCGAACGCCCGATCCATATCGAGATTGACGGCGGTGTTACGACTGAAACCGCACCGCTGGTGGCTGCCGCCGGGGCTGATGTTCTGGTGGCGGGATCTGCCGTATTCCAGGGCGGTTCTGTCGATAATCCAACACCTTATGGCGAAAACATCAGATCGATTCGTGCCGCCGCGCAGGTTGCCCATGGCTAATTTGGCGGCTGACGCGGTTCTGGTTTTCGACCTTGATGGCACGCTGATCCATTCTGCGCCAGAGATCCACGGCGTTGCCCGCGATGTGCTGGCGCAGGAAGGTCTGCCTGAACTTTCGTATGAGGTGATCACCTCTTTCGTCGGAAATGGTTTGCCAACACTTGTGGCGCGGGTTCTGGCCCATCTGGGCCTGCCGGACACTGGTGAACAGCACCACCGCATGGTTGAGCATTTTGAGAGCATCTATCAGCAACGCTTTGATCTGACGTCCTTATACCCTGGTGTCAAAAAAATGCTGAACGACCTTTCGGCCAGCTATCGTCTGGGCATCTGCACCAACAAACCGCAGGCTCCGGCGCGGGCCGTGCTGGCGCATTTCGGCCTGACAGATCTGTTTCCGGTCGTGATCGGCGGTGACTCCCTGCCCCGGCGCAAGCCAGACCCCCTGCCCTTGCACCAGGCAATCCATGATCTTGGCGGCGGGGCCGCGATTTTTGTCGGCGACAGTGAGGTGGACGCCGACACCGCCCGGAACGCACAAATTCCCTTTGCGCTGTTCACTGGCGGTTACAGGAAAAGTGCGCCAGAAACCCTTGGCGCACAATGGATTTTTGACCATCATGACGACTTCAGGCCCTAGGCGGGCCTGATCTTGTCAGACGATTGCCATTTCCAGAAATGGCCGCCCGGCGATTATCCGTTCGATTGACAGTTCCGACAGGTCAAGGCTTTGCCAGCCACCTGTCAGGATATGTTCGGCCGTGCCTCGGCCGATGGCGGGCGATTGTTGCAGGCCGTGGCCGGAAAAGCCGTTCATGAAGAAAAAGTTGGGAACATCCGGGTGCGGCCCCAGAATCCCGTTCTGGTCCAGGGTGTTATAGTCGTATTGCCCAACCCAGTGTCGCACCACCTTGACCGCATCGAACCCCGGCGCGCGGTTATAGACCTGTTCCCAGATCACATCTTCAAACAGGTGAAGATCGGGCTCGAAGTCATTGGGATCACAGGGGCCATCCCCCTCTGGCACGGTGGCGATGATCCACTGGCCATGCTCTGGTCGCATGTAATAGCCGGTGTCGATCAGCAAGGGCGCATCGGGATGGCGCGCGTTCGGCGCATCGATCACAAAGACAGTGCGCTTGCGCGGCTCTACCGGCAGCGACAGGCCGGCCCAGCCCGCAACCGTTGCCCCACGCGTTCCGGCTGCATTCACCACCACGCCACAAGTCACCACCTGACCCGAGGCAAGCCGAACCGCAGTTACCTTGCCACCCGCCATGTCCAACCCGACCGCTTCATCCTTGATGAACCGCACCCCTTGGGCGCGGGCGGCGTTGCGGAAGCCTGCCAACAGACCCATGTTGTCGAACCAGCCCTCGTCGCGCGGGCCAAAGCTGCCTGCCGTAACGTCACCAACCTCCATCCAGGGAAAGCGCGCCTTGACCTGATCGGCGCTCCAGACCTCGGTCGCGGCACCGTGCTGGCGCTGCATCGCCGCCAGATCAGACAGCAAGACCGCCCCTTCATCCGTGCGGGACAGGAACAGATAGCCATTTTCCTTAAGCCCCAGCGAAGGAATTCCGCCCTCCGGGCCAAGCCTGTCTTGGAAATTACGAATGAAATCAACACCAAACCGCGAGATTTCGACATTCGTGGCATGGCTGAACTGTTGACGGACCGACGCCACCGACAGCGCGGTGGCCGAATGGGCATAGGTTGGATCGCGCTCGATCACCACAACCTTCAGCCCCGGCTGCATCCGCGTCAACCACCAGGCGCAAGAGGCCCCCATCACAGCGCCGCCGATAATCGCGACGTCCACATGTTCCGTCATTTTCGTTACCCTGTTGAACGGTCTCGACAGACCGCTGCGACAAGGCATAGACTTGCAGCGGGATGAGGACAACCTGCGCAGCAATTACGCATCCGCAGATGTTGTCATGGAAAGTATGAGGCAAAGTTGACAGGTATTCTGTCACTTCTGACGCGCATTGCCGAGGCGCGTACGGTTCATGATGTGTGGAGCCTTGCGGTTCCGCATTTTGCTGGCTTGGGTTTTTCGCGCGTCAATTATGGTTTCACGCTGTATCGCGGACCACGGTCGGTCGGCGACCCGGATGACGCGCTGTTCCTGACCAGTTGCGATACGACCTATGCCCAGTTCTATTTCCGCAACGGGTTCTTCTCGAAAACGCCGGCTTTCCGCTGGTCGCTGAACAATGTCGGGGCCTGCACCTGGTCTTGGGTGCGCGAGGCGTTTCTGGCCGGCAAGCTGACGCCGGAAGAGGCGGACACCGTGCGCCAGAACCTTGCCATGGGAATCGTGGCCGGGGTAACGGTCAGCTTTCCCGAAAACTCAACTCGCGCCAAGGGCGGGCTGGGGCTGATCGCCGATCCGGGTCTGGACCCGCCAACAGTGGACCGCATCTTTGCTGAAAGTCAGGCAGAGATTCTGTCGCTGTCGCATATGATGCACCTGCGGCTGACCAGCCTGCCCTTCCCCACCGCCCGCCGCGCCCTGACCCAACGCCAGCGCGAGGCTTTGGAATGGGTGGCGGACGGCAAGACCACACAGGATGTGGCGCTGCTGATGCAGATTTCGCCTGCCATGGTGGAAAAGCACCTGCGTCTGGCGCGTGAGGCGTTGAGCGTGGACACCACCGCGCAGGCCGTGGCCAAGGCCGCGATGATGAACCTGATCTTCAATGAACAACCCGAGTTGCCGGGCGCTGTCATGGTTACGACACGCTAAGGTAGGGAATCCCCCACTTCCAGATTTCATCCCACGGTGGAAGACTGCCCCTCGTTCCGTGAGTGGTGGCTTCGGCCAGGAACGTGCAGGCGCGGCGAACATGTATTTTCATGGCGTTGCGTCGGTTGTCTGGGTCGCTTCCCGCGATCTCTCCCTGTCGGTCGTCTTGGCCCATTTTGGCCAGAGGCGTCGGAAATTGCCGGGCGTCCTCATCCCCAAGGGCTCGGCGGACGGTGCGGTCCCCCAGGTCCGCACCGTTTTTTTATGTAATGATCGGCGTCTTGTCCTGGGGGGCAACATGGCCCAAGGGGCGACAATCACCAAAGCAAAAGGGCCGATGCTTGCGCACCGGCCCCCTGCCCCGCGATTGCGGCAAATCAGCCCTGAAGAGCCTTGGCCACTTCGGCGGCAAAGTCTTCGGTCTTCTTTTCGATGCCTTCGCCAACGGCGACGCGGGCATAGCCGGTGATTTCAACGCCAGCTTCCTTGGCCGCGGCTTCCACGGTCAGGTCGGGGTTGATCACGAAAGCCTGACCCAACAGCGTGTTTTCCGACAGGAAGCGCTTCATCCGGCCCGGGATGATGTTGTTATGAACAACGGCATCGGGCTTGGGCTTGGCCGAGGCCGCGTTTTCTTCCAGCGCCTTGGCGGTCTGCACGGCCAGCTCACGCTCAACCAAAACCGGATCAAGGGTGGCTTCCGACAGCGACAGCGGCGAGGTGGCCGCGATGTGCATGGCGAACTGCTTGCCGATGGCGGCAGCCTTGTCAGCCGGGCCTTTCAGCGCAACCAGCACGCCGATCTTGCCCATGCCTTCGGTGGCGGCGTTGTGGACGTAAGACACCACGGTGTCGCCTTCCAGAACGTGCAGGCGGCGGAAGTTCAGGTTTTCACCAATGCGGGCAACGGCTTCCTGAATCACGGTTTCAACGGTCTTGCCGTTCAGGTCGGCGGCCTTGACGACCTCAACCTCATCACCGGTTTCCAGAGCAACCTTGGCAACTTCACGCACCAGCGCCTGAAAGTCGGCGTTCTTGGCGACAAAGTCGGTTTCCGAGTTGATCTCGACGGCAACGCCCTTGCCGTTCGAAACGGCAACGCCCACCAGACCTTCGGCCGCAACGCGGTCGGCCTTCTTGGCGGCCTTGGCCAGGCCCTTGGTGCGCAGCCAATCAACAGCGGCTTCCATGTCGCCGTTGTTCTCGGTCAGTGCCTTTTTGGCATCCATCATCCCTGCGCCGGTGGATTCGCGCAGTTCCTTCACCATCGCTGCGGTGACTGTGGTCATGTCAGACTCCTGAAATCGGATGTTGCCCGGCGGAATATCCCCGCCGGGTTACAGCCCCGTGACGGGCTCAGGCCTCGACGGCAGCTTCTTCTTCGGGTGCGGCTTCCAGCGCGCCCAGGTCAACGCCAGCAGCGCCCATCTGGGCGGTCATGCCATCCAGCGCGGCACGGGCCACGAGGTCGCAGTACAGCGCGATGGCGCGGGCAGCGTCGTCGTTGCCGGGGATGATGTAATCCACGCCCTTGGGCGAGCAGTTGGTGTCAACCACGGCCACAACCGGGATGCCCAGCTTTTGCGCCTCGAGGATGGCGAGGTCTTCCTTGCCAACGTCGATGATGAACAGCAGGTCGGGGGTGCCGCCCATTTCACGGATGCCGCCCAGCGAAGCCTGCAGCTTTGCCTGATCGCGTTCCATGCCGAGACGCTCTTTCTTGGTCAGGCCTTCGGCGCCGGAAGCCAGCTGCTCGTCAATCTGCTTCAGACGCAGGATCGAGTTCGAGATGGTTTTCCAGTTGGTCAGCGTGCCGCCCAGCCAACGGTGGTTCATGTAATATTGTGCGCATTTTTCAGCGGCTTCGGCGACGGGCTTTTGCGCCTGACGCTTGGTGCCGACGAACAGGATGCGGCCGCCCTTGGCGACGGTGTCGCGCACGACCTTCAGAGCAGCGTCCAGCATCGGGACGGTCTGGGTCAGGTCGAGGATATGGATACCGTTGCGGTCGCCATAGATATACTCGCCCATGCGGGGGTTCCAGCGTGCGGTCTGGTGGCCGTAGTGAACGCCAGCTTCCAAAAGCTGACGCATGGAGAACTCGGGAAGAGCCATGTCCGTATCCTTTCCGGTTTTGCCCTTGGCAGGTGATCTCAGGGTTTCCCCCAACCGGTGGACCCTGCGGGATTTCTCCCCGCAAAGGCCCGCACCTGCCTGTGAAGTGCGCGCCCTTTACGCTGGCCGGATCAGGAACGCAAGCCGAAAGCCGGTTTTCGGGCGGATCAGTGGCATTTGTGGCCAATGGCCGCAACATGGCGCAGATCGGTGCCGCAGCACCCCCCCAGAACGCGCAGGCCCGGCAGTTTGCGGCGCAGATCGGCATAGGCCTCGGCCAGTTCCTCGGGGTTGCCATCGTCCAGGTCCGCCGCCTCATCCAGTTCGGCATGGCTGAGGCGGGACGCATTGGCCCGGATCAGCCCCAGCCGCCCGGTCCAGTCGCCGCGCAGATGAGCGGCGAAATGGTCGGGATGGGCGCAGTTGATGCCATACCAGACCGGATAGCCCGCAGTCGCGGCATCGGTTACACGGATCGCCTCTTCCAGCGTCTGCCCACCGATCAGCCGTCCGTCGGTTTCCACCGTAAATGACAGCGTCACCGGCACGCCCACATCCTGCGCCGCCTCGGCAATGCCAATCGCCTCTCCGGTCGAGGAAAT
>CALRKX020000028.1:0-12105 GCA_943368305.1 Erythrobacter sanguineus | reverse complement strand
CCTGAACATCGGTGCTGGGAACAACCGGCGCGACCGCATCACCTCTGCCCCGGTTGTGGCGGGTGGCAAGGTGTATGCCATGGATTCCGGCACCACCGTTGCGGCGGCAACGCTGGGCGGCGGGCTGGTGTGGAAAACCTCGCTGGTGGCGGATTTTGACCGCAAAAGCGCGGTTGCCGGCGGCGGCGTGGCCGCAGGGGGTGGCAAGGTTTTTGCGACCACGGGCTACGGCGAAGTGGTGGCGCTGGATGCCGGCAGCGGCGCGGTGATCTGGCGGCAGCGGATGGATGCACCGATTGCCGGTTCTCCGGCGGTTGATGGCGGCACGGTTTATGCCGTGGCCCGCGCCGGCACGGCCATGGCGCTGGATGCCGCGAACGGCAAGATATTGTGGCAGATCGCCGGTTCGCGCCAAAACGGCGGTGTGCAGGGCCCGGCTTCGGCGGCGATTGCCGGGGACAAGGTGCTGATGCCCTTTGCCACGGGCGAGGTGGTGACGGCGCAGGCGAAGGATGGCACCCCGTCCTGGCGCGGTGCGGTTGTGGGCAAGCGGTTCAATCTGGCAGCTTCGGGCCGGGGCGACATCACGGGCGATCCGGTGGTGTCGGGCGGCGTGGTCTATGTCGGTTCGGCCTCTGGCCGGACGGTGGCGATGGATGCCGAGACGGGTGAGCGGCTGTGGATGGCCGAAGAGGGCGCGCTGAACGCGCCGCTGGTTGTCGGCGGATCGGTGTTCGTGGTCAATGATGTGGCGCGTCTGGTGCGGCTGGATGCGGCAACGGGGGCCGTGATCTGGGCCACCGACATGCCCTATCACGTCAAGGACAAACCCAAGAAATGGGAGGCGATCTACGCCCATTTCGGCCCGGTTCTGGCCGGTGGGCGGATTGTGGTTGCCTCGTCCGACGGGGTGCTGCGGCTGTTCAACCCGGTTGACGGCGCGCTGGTTGCGACGGCGAATATTCCCGGCGGTGCGGCCTCGGCTCCGGTTCTGGCGGGGGGGATGCTGCTGGTCATGGGTGGCAACGGGCAGATTCACGCTTTCCGTTAAGCGCGGGGGCGTGTAAGACACGCGCTTTCCGGTCCATCGGAGCGAAAGATGAGTTTCACCCTCGCCATCGTGGGGCGCCCGAATGTGGGCAAGTCCACCCTGTTCAACCGGCTTGTGGGCCGCAAGCTGGCGCTGGTCGATGACCAGCCCGGCGTGACGCGCGATTTGCGCGAAGGGGATGCCAAGCTGTTCGACCTGCGCTTTACCGTGATCGACACGGCGGGGCTGGAAGAAAT
Organism: Erythrobacter sanguineus; assembly: GCA_943368305.1. GTDB lineage: Bacteria > Pseudomonadota > Alphaproteobacteria > Rhodobacterales > Rhodobacteraceae > Fuscibacter. The sequence goes on along the minus strand of CALRKX020000028.1, from coordinate 10,818 downwards.
CACCGACGACAGTTTGCAAGGCCGGATGCGGCGGCTGACTGAACGCGCGGTCGATATGGCCGATGTGTGCCTGTTCCTGATTGACGGCCGGGTGGGTGTGACCCCTTCGGATGAGGTGTTCGCCGACATCCTGCGCAAGAAATCGGCCCGCGTTCTTTTGGGCGTGAACAAGGCCGAGGGCAAGGCTGGCGATTCCGGCGCGCTGGAGGCCTATAGCTTGGGGCTGGGCGAGCCGATCCGCCTGTCTGCCGAACATGGTGAGGGGATGGACGATCTGTATGACGCCCTGCGCCCGTTCGAGGCCGAGTTTGCCGCCCGAGAGGCCGAGATCACCCCCGAGACCGATCTGGACATCAGCGAGGAAGACGCCGAGCTGGACGGCGATGAGAACGCCCACAAGCCCACCACCGCCAAGCCGCTGCAAATCGCGGTGATCGGGCGGCCGAATGCGGGCAAATCCACGCTGATCAACAAGATTCTGGGCCATGACCGGCTGCTGACCGGACCAGAGGCCGGGATCACCCGCGACGCGATTTCGCTGAAGGCGGACTGGCTGGGCACGCCCATCCGCATCTGGGACACGGCCGGCATGCGCAAAAAGGCGCGGGTCGTGGAAAAGCTGGAAAAACTGTCGGTCGCAGATGGCTTGCGCGCCGTGCGCTTTGCCGAGGTGGTGGTGGTTCTGCTGGATGTAGAAATCCCCTTCGAGACGCAGGATCTGCGTATTGCCGACTTTGCCGAGACCGAGGGTCGGGCGGTCGTGGTGGCGGTGAACAAATGGGATCTTGAGGACGAAAAGCAGGAAAAGCTGGCCGAACTGAAGGAAATGTTCGAACGCCTGCTGCCGCAGTTGCGCGGCGCGCCTTTGGTGACGGTTTCAGGCAAGACCGGCCGGGGGCTGGACCGTCTGCACGACGCGATCCGACGCGCGCATGACATCTGGAACCGTCGCATCGCCACCAACCGGCTGAACACCTGGCTGGGGGCGATGACCGAGGCGCACCCGCCGCCCGCGCCGGGCGGCCACCGCATCAAGCTGCGCTATATCACCCAGGCCAAGACGCGGCCGCCGGGTTTCGTTATCAAATGTTCGCGCCCCGATGAGTTGCCGGAAAGCTATAAACGCTATCTGGTCAACGGCTTGCGCGACCACTTTGACATGCCGGGCACGCCGATCCGGCTGTTTTTCCGTGGGCAGGGTGATGAAAACCCGTGGAAGGAACGCAAGTTCCATACGCCGTCGCGCTTGCGAAAGCATATGGACAAGAAGAAGGACTAGGGCGGTTGCCCCTTGCGTCGCGCCAGTGCAATCTGCGGCCCAAGGAGACCAACATGCCCCAATCCCTTCCCGAATGGCGCGCCGACCGTCTGGCCGCGCTGTCTGCCCCCGATGGCTGGCTGAACCTGACCGATCGGGTCGAGATTGCGCCTGGCAACCGCTATGCCGTGGGGCGGGCGGCGGACAATGGGCTGCGCATTTCGGCCGGGCCGGATCATCTGGGGGTGCTGACGGTTGCGGCGGATGGCAGCGCCAGCCTGTCCAGCGGCGGGCAGGATCTGCCCTTTACCCCCATCCCCGGTGCGCCGCCGCGACTGTCGGTTGCCAATCTGATTCTGGAAATTCATGTGGCCGAAGGTCAGCCCGCCCTGCGCGTGCGCCGGATCGACCATCCGCGCCGCTTGCACGACGCGGGCCTGCGCTATTTCGCCGATGCGCCAGAATGGGTGATCCGGGCGAAATGGCAGCCGCTGTCCAGTCCGCAACAGGCCGAGGTGGATATGATCGGCGGGCGGCGTGAAACCGTGCAACTGACGCATCAGGCGGTGTTTGACCACGAGGGCCAGCAGGTCACGCTGGTGCCGACCCATTGGAAGGGCGGTCAGCCGATGTTCGTGATCCGCGATCTGACGGCGGGCAGCGAGACCTATCCGGCGGCGCGGTTCCTGATCGGCGAGGATGTGACCGACAGCGAAATCACCCTCGATTTCAACAAGGCACATACCCCGCCCTGCGGGTTTACCGAATATGCCATCTGCCCGCTGCCGCCGCGCGAAAACATCCTGCCCTTCCGGGTCGAGGCGGGCGAGAAGCGGCCGTTGTGATCGGCTTTCGTTGACGCAAGGCCGGCGCGGGCGTAGCCTTGAGGCAGATTTCAAGCACGAGACATTGCCATGGCCCCCGCAGGATTAGGCCGCATTCCGGTAGACTTTGCCGAGCTGCGCAAGAACTACCCGACGTACAAAAAGCTGCCCGCCCATATCCAGAATTATATGGACGCGCTGAACAAAGACTTGCCCGAAGGCGCCCCCAAGAACACGCCCTGCTGCTTTCAGGTCAGCGAGGCGTTCAATCTGGCCGGGCCAGAGACCAAGATTCCTGACCGCAGTTATCGCCGGGCCACTGCGCGCATCGGGAATAACCGGTATCTGGGCGCGGTGGACGAGCTGGAATACTACCTGACCGCCACATTCGGCTCGGGTGAGGAGATCCACAAGAAAAAGGGCACCGGGGCGGCGGCGGCACAAATGGCGGCGATGAAGGCCGCCATGGCCGGGCGGCAGGGCCTTGTGCTGTTCAGGAACGGCGGTGCGGGGGTGCATGTCGAATTGTGGGACGGCACCGACATCATCCAGAACGGCGCACCCGCCTCTGACGGGTCGGGGATGAACCAGGGGTATCTGTTCGGCCAGCCGCGCGTTCTGTTCTGGCAGGCCAGCGGTGATGACGGGCAAGACCCCTTGCCCGACTGGCTGACCGGCTGGTGGGATGTGAACGACGGCCAGCAATATTATTACTACATCTCGCCTGAATACGTCGTGTCCTATACCACCAAGGAACCACTTACGGCCCTGTCCCTGCCCGAACGCAACATGGTGAACGAAGGCACGGTCACGTTCCAGAACCTCAAGCTGACCTTTAACTGGAAACCGGTTGGCAATGAAGCGACGGAAGAGGTGTTTACCGTACCCTGGGGCTGCCCGGTGCGGATGGAGGGCACCTCGAACCGCTTTGCGCCACTGACCGCAACCCGTAAATCAAGCTGGGGCACATCAAAGAAGAAGTGATGGCCTTTGCGCGGGCTGCGCCTTATTGGCAGCTTGCCTAACCGCCCCGCCTGCGGCATGACCATGCCGACCGCAGACGGGAGCACATCATGACCCAGCATCGCATCGCCATTCTTGGGGCCTCTGGCTACACGGGCGCCGAACTTGTCCGCCTGATCGCCAGCCATCCTTCTATGAAAATCGTGGCTCTGTCAGCCGACCGCAAGGCTGGCATGTGCATGGATCAGGTGTTCCCGTTCCTGCGCCATCTGGATCTGCCGATGTTGCAAAAGATCGACGAGATCGACTTTTCGCAGGTCGATCTGTGCTTTTGCGCGCTGCCCCATGCCACGACGCAGGTTGTGGTCAACGCCCTGCCGCGTGACCTGAAGATCGTGGACCTGTCCGCAGATTTCCGGCTGCGCGACCCGGCGGAGTATGAAAAGTGGTATGGCCAGCCCCATACGGCGGTAGAGTTGCAGCGCGAGGCGGTCTATGGCCTGACCGAATTCTACCGTGACGAAATTCGCGGCGCCCGGCTGGTCGCGGGCACCGGCTGCAACGCGGCGACCGGGCAATTCGCGCTGCGCCCGCTGATCTCGGCGGGGGTGATTGATCTGGACAGCATCCTGATCGACCTGAAGGCCGGCGTTTCGGGCGCAGGCCGCAGCTTGAAGGAAAACCTGCTGCACGCCGAATTGTCGGGCGGCACCCATGGCTATTCGATGGGCGGCAAGCACAGGCATCTGGGAGAGTTCGATCAGGAGTTCTCCAAGCTCGCCGGTCGCCCTGTGCAGGTGCAATTCTCGCCCCATCTGCTGCCGATGAACCGGGGCATCCTGGCCACTGTCTATGTGAAGGCCGATCCGCAGGTGGTTCATGCCACGCTGGCCAAGGCCTATGCCGATGAGCCGTTCCTGCGGGTGCTGCCCTTTGGCGCGCTGCCCTCGACCCGCGACATTGCAGGATCGAACTTCTGCCATCTGGGCGTGATCGGCGACCGGGTTCCGGGGCGCGCGGTGGTGGTTGCGGTGTTGGACAACCTGACCAAGGGGTCATCGGGGCAGGCCATTCAGAACGCAAACCTGATGCTGGGGATCGAGGAAACCGCCGGCCTGATGCTGGCCCCGATTTTTCCATGACCGCTTGATAGGTATCAAGGCATATTCCCCGCCGGCATGACATGACATGGGCGGGGCAGGAGGACAGGGTGATGGATACAACCGCACGGCGCGAATTTCGCGGCATGAAGGGCCTGAAGAAAAAGCGCCGGGTCCAGATCATTCTCTTGGCCTTCGTGGCGCTGGCCTTGTCCACCGCGCTGATTGGCTATGCCATGCAGGACGGCATCAACTTTTTCCGCTCCCCCACACAGGTGACCGGACAGCCCCCGGCGACGGGCGAGGTGTTCCGCCTCGGCGGGTTGGTTGAAGAAGGCAGTCTGGTGCGCGGTCAGGGAGAGACGATCACCTTCCGCGTCACCGATACCAAAAAGGTCATCCCCGTGACCTATACCGGCATCCTGCCTGATCTTTTCGCCGAAGGGCAAGGTGTGGTGGCCACGGGCAAGATGGAAGGCGGCACGTTCGTCGCCTCGGAAATCCTGGCCAAACATGACGAAACCTACATGCCCAAAGAGGTGATCGACGCGCTGAAGGATCAGGGCGTCTATGTCGAGCCCGCGAAAAAGTAGTACGCGCGCCCGCCTGACCGCGCCGCCAGTTGCAAGGGTTGCTGCCTCCGGCGGGGATATTTGTGCCAATGTGAAACCGCTGCCACTTTCATCTTGGCACAAATACTCTCTGGGGGTCCGGGGGGGCGAAGCGCCCCCGGCGGGTGGCAGCGCGCGCCCGGGTTAACCGCCCTTAACCGCTCTGTTTCACCCTGCCACTTCGGGGAGCGGAAGGGGCAAGATGAAATCGGTTGAGGAACTGGCGCAAGAAATCGTTGCGCGTGAGGGCGGGTTTGTGAACGATCCCGCAGACCCGGGCGGGGTGACGAACCATGGTGTTACCCTTGGTACGCTGCGTCGTCTGGGCATCGACGTGAATGGCGATGACAGGATCGACATCCGGGATGTGCAGCGCCTGACCGAGCAGCAAGCGAGGCAGATTTTCATCGAACATTACTGGCAGCGCACCGGGGTTTCGGCGTTGCCAGAGGCACTGCAACCTTCTGTTTTCGATATGTATGTCAATGCGGGTGGCAATGCGGTGCGGGTGTTGCAACGGCTTTTGACCGACATGGGCTTTGCCTGCGATGCCGATGGGGCGATTGGGCCGCAGACGATCCGCGCGGCTCAAATGGCCTATGAGGCGGCCCCTGGCCATCTGGTCGACGCCTATGGCATTGCCCGGCGCAATTACTACTACAGCCTGGCCGACGCCCGCCCGGCCAGCCGCAAATTCGCCACCCGCCGCGATGGCAGCAAGGGCGGCTGGATACTTCGGGCCGAGGAATTCATCGCCCCGAAGTATCGCCTGTCGGACGCCCAGCACCGGGCGCGGGTGGCGGCATGGGCGTGATCGGTCAGATTCTGGGCAGCCCGTCGGCGGTGTCGGCAATCGGTGATACGGTCAAGGGGGTGGCAGAGGTTTTTACCCCCTCGGCCACCAAACGGATGGAACTGTCGGCCAAGGCGCAGATGGCAGCGCTGGATGAATTCGGGGCGGAATTCGCCAATCCGTCTCTGAGCTCATTCGATCGTTTGATCAATGGCTTGAACCGGCTGCCCCGTCCCCTGCTGGCCTTTGGCACCATTGGCCTGTTCATCTATGCGATGGTTGATCCACAGGCCTTTGCCGGGCGGATGGTGGGGCTGAACGCTGTGCCGGAACCCCTTTGGTGGTTGTTGGGCGCGGTGGTGGCGTTTTATTTTGGGGCGCGCGAGACGTTCTATTTTCGCAACCGTCCGGTAACCGCCCCAGGCTTGACCAACCGCCCCACCGACAATGCCGGTGCAGACGATGACAATCCGGCGCTGGCCGACTGGCGGGCAGAGCGCGCGCAGTAATCTCTGGCGATGATCCCGACCCGCCGTTAGGAAGGGCCGGGGTTGGTCATGGGGGCAAAAGATGAGCGACGGGTCTTACAACGTGATCGCGGGCGTTCCCATTCCGGTTGTGCTGATCGGGGCGGATGACCGGGTGGAAGAGGCGAACCCGGCGGCGCAAGCGTTGTTTGGCGCTGCCATCGTCGGGCGGCACCATGTGCTGTCCTTTCGTCAGCCCGAGGTTGTCGCGGCGATCACCGCCGCGCGGGCCGGGCGGGCAGGCCGGGCGCGGCTGATCACCCAGGGCGAAACGCAGGACAGGGTGCATGAGGTCACCGTAACCCCCGTGGGCGAGCGGGTTGTTCTGGCGTTTGAGGACCACTCTGCCCTGGCGCAGATGGACCAGATGCGCCGCGATTTCGTGGCCAATGTCAGTCACGAGTTGCGCACGCCCCTGACCGCGATGATCGGCTTTATCGAAACCCTGCAAGGCCCCGCAAAAGAAGACACCCGCGCGCGAGAGCGGTTTTTGGGCATCATGGCGCGTGAGGCAGAGCGGATGAACCGTCTGGTGCGCGACCTTTTGCATCTGAGCCGGGTCGAGGCGGAAGAGCGGGTCCGCCCTTCGGATGAGGTGGATCTGGCCGGGCTGATGCGCAGCGCTGCTGCCATGCTGAAGCCGGTGGCTGAGGAGGGCCGGGTGACGATTCGGCTGGAAGGCACCGATTCGCCGGTTCTGCTGCGCGCTGATTCGGATCAGATGATGCAGGTGCTGTCGAACTTGATCGAGAATGCCGTGAAATACGGCAGCCCGCCCGGCGCGACTGTAACGGCGCGAATCGCGCGCGAGAATGGCCCGCGCGGCCCCTTGCTGCGGCTTTCGGTTTCCGATCAGGGCGAAGGGATCGACCCGCAGCATCTGCCCCGCCTGACAGAGCGGTTTTACCGCGTGGACAGCCATCGTTCGCGCGAAAAGGGCGGCACGGGGTTGGGTTTGGCCATCGTGAAGCACATCATCAGCCGCCATCGCGGTCGCCTGATCATTGAAAGTGAAAAGGGCAAGGGCAGCCGGTTTTCAATGCTGCTGCCGTTGGAGTAGCCCTGTCATCTAACTGTTACAGTTCTGTCGCAAAACCGAAGCCATGCGGCCCTAGACGGGGCAGCGACGGAGGGGCAACCGGCCCCCCCGCGCGACAGACGGAGACAACGATGTCCTTCATGAAACTTTCGGTCTCGACCGCTGCGATCCTCGCAGCCTCGACCTTCGCGGCCTCGGCCCGCGACCAGATCCAGATTTCCGGTTCCTCGACCGTGCTGCCCTATGCCACCATCGTCGCCGAAGCCTTTGGCGAAAACACCGACTTCGCGACCCCCGTCGTTGAAGGCGGCGGTTCGGGTGCCGGGCGCAAGAAGCTGTGCGAAGGCGTGGGCGAAAACACCATCGACATCGCCAACTCGTCCAGCCGTATCAAGCAGTCGGACATCGACCTGTGCAAGACCAATGGCGTCAACGACATCATGGAAGTCCGCATCGGCTATGACGGCATCGTGTTCGCCTCGGACATCGCTGGCCCCGATTTTGCGCTGACCCCGGCTGACCTTTATGGTGCTATCGCTGCCAATGTCGCCAAGGATGGCGCTGTGGCTGCGAACGCTGCCAAGTCGTGGAAAGACGTGAATGCCGCGCTGCCCGATCAGGCGCTGCAACTGTTCATCCCCGGCACCAAGCACGGCACCCGTGAAGTGTTCGACACCAAGGTGATCGAAGAGGGCTGCAAGGCCAATGGCGCCTATGACCTGTTCCTGGCGGCTTCGACCGGCGCGGATGACGACGCCAAGAAGAAAGACGCCGTGGCCAAGTGCAACGAGCTGCGCACCGATGGCGTTTCGGTCGATATCGACGGCGATTACACCGAAACCCTGGCCCGTCTGGACGCCAACAAGACCGCCGTCGGCGTGTTCGGTCTGTCGTTCTACGAAAACAACACCGACAAGCTGAAGGTTGCCACCATCGACGGCATCGTTCCTTCGGTTGAGACCATCGCCAAGGGTGAATACCCGGTGTCGCGTCCGCTGTTCTTCTATGTCAAGAAGGCCCACATCGGCGTGATCCCCGGCCTGAAGGAATACATCCAGTTCTTCGTGTCGGACGAGATGGCTGGCCCGGACGGCGTTCTGGCGGGCTATGGCCTGGTTCCCGATCCGGAACTGGCTGCGACCCAAGCGGCTGTTGAAGCCGAAACCCCGATGGCTCCGCTGCAATAATCGACGGACAGGGGGCGCGGGATGATCCGCGCCCCCAAACCCTTTCGCTGAAAGATCGCCATGAGCACCGGCCTCCTGACGCTTCTCGTTGTCGCCCTCGCCATTCTGGGCATGGTCATGGGGCGCAGCCGCGCCGTGGCCGCCGCAGGCGGTGATATTCGCAAGCTGCATTCGCTGCCTTTCTTTTACGGTCGATTTACTGCCCTGCTGACGGCGGTTCCGGCCTTTTTGCTGATCATTGTCTGGTTGCTGGCGCAGCCGCTGATCATTGAAAACCGCGCGGCATCCCTGCTGTCGCCCACCGATATTCCCGACGGATCGTCGAAGGCGCTGGTGATGACCGATGTGCGCCGCATCGCCGAAGGGCTTGATCGGCTGAACGAATCCCGCACCGATATTCCGGCGCTCAAGGCTGATCCGGCCGCGCTCAAGGCTGCCATGAATGCCGCCGGTGTTGCGCTGCAAAGCGACCCGGCCCCATCGGTGATTGACGCGGCAGAGGCGCTGCGCGAGGCGCAGGGCCGCTCGCGCCTGTATCTGTCGATTGCGGCGGGCATCGTCGCCTTGGGCGGCTTTGCCTGGGGCGTCAGCCGGATCAAGCCGGAGTTCCGCGCCCGCAATGCGACCGAGATCTTTACCATGTGGCTGCTGATCGGCTGTTCGCTGATCGCGGTGCTGACCACGGTGGGCATCGTCGCCTCGATGCTGTTCGAGACGGGCCATTTCTTCAAGCTCTACCCGGCCAAGGATTTCTTCTTCTCGACCACCTGGTCGCCCAAGTTCGGCGGCGGGTCGTCGCTGGGCATCATTCCTTTGGTCTGGGGCACGCTTTATGTGTCGTTCATCGCGCTGCTGGTTGCGGTGCCGGTCGGGTTGATGAGTGCGATTTATCTTGCGGAATATGCCAGCAAGCGCACGCGCGCCTGGGTGAAGCCCGCTATCGAAATTCTGGCGGGTATTCCAACCATCGTTTACGGCCTGTTCGCGCTGGTCACCGTGGGACCGCTGCTGCGCGACTGGATCGCGCAGCCAGCGGGGCTGGGCGACAGTTCATCCTCGGTGATGACGGCGGGTCTTGTCATGGGGATCATGGTCATTCCCTTCGTCTCCTCGCTGTCTGACGACATCATCAACGCCGTGCCGCAAAGCCTGCGCGACGGCTCGCTTGGGCTTGGCGCCACGCCTTCGGAAACTGTGCGCCAGGTTGTGATGCCCGCCGCCCTGCCTGGCATCGTCGGTGCCGTTCTGCTGGCGGCCAGCCGCGCGATTGGTGAGACGATGATCGTCGTCATGGGGGCGGGGGCGGCTGCGAAATTGTCGCTGAACCCGTTCGAGGCGATGACGACCGTTACCGTGAAGATCGTCAGCCAGTTGACCGGCGATACCGAATTTGCCAGCCCCGAAACGCTGGTTGCCTTTGCCCTGGGCCTGACGCTGTTCACCCTGACCTTGGCGCTGAACATCCTTGCCCTCTACATCGTCCGCAAATACCGGGAGCAATACGACTGAGCGGCTCGCTCTTCACCCTCGACGCACGCACCAAAGCGCGCAACGCCGCCGAGCGCCGGTTCCGGGCCTATGGGCTGGGGGCGATCATCATCGCGCTGCTGGCGCTGGTGTGGCTGCTGATCTCGATCTTTTCGGCAGGCCTTCCGGCCTTCCGCCAGACCTTTCTGACCTTTCCGGTGACGCTGGATGCAGCCCAACTGGACAAGGCGGGCACCCGCGACCCTGCGCAACTGTCAAAGATCACGACCATCACCTATTCCAAGGTGCTGGGCCAATCGCTGGAAGCGGCGATTGCAGCCAAGGGCATTGATCTGGGTGGCGCAAAGCCCAAGCAGGTGGCAGAGCTGATCTCTCAGGAATCGGCGGCGACCCTGCGGGACAAGGTGCTGGCCGATCCCGCGCTGATCGGCACGACCATCGATTTCACCACCCTCGCCTCGGGCCGGATCGACGGCTATTACAAGGGGCGCGTGTCGATGGACAGTGCTGCGCTGGACAAGAACACCTCGCCCGAACAACTGCGTCTGGCCGACAAGCTGAAAGAGGCGGGGATGCTGGCGGTGCGGTTCAACACCGGCTTTCTGACCATGCCCGATGCCTCGGACAAGCGGCCAGAGGCGGCGGGTCTGGGCATCGCCATTCTTGGTTCGTTCATGATCATGGCGGTGGTTCTGGTGCTGTCCTTGCCGATCGGGGTTGCCGCCTCGATCTATCTTGAGGAATTCGCCCCCAAGAACTGGATGACCGACCTGATCGAAGTGAACATCGCCAACCTCGCCGCCGTGCCGTCGATCGTCTACGGGATCCTGGGTCTTGCGATCTTCATCAACTTTGCCGGGTTGCCGCAATCGGCGCCCATCGTCGGCGGCCTTGTGCTGACGTTGATGACGCTGCCGCGCATCATCATTCCGACGCGCGCCGCGCTGAAGGCCGTGCCGCCCAGCATCCGCGATGCGGCGCTGGGGGTGGGGGCCAGCCGGTTGCAGACCGTGTTCCACCACGTTCTG
>CALRKX020000027.1:0-12225 GCA_943368305.1 Erythrobacter sanguineus | reverse complement strand
TTGGGCCGTGATCCTGATTGCCAGCTTTGTCACGCTGCTGGCACTGGCCCGTGCCGGGTCTGCCGTGTTCTGGAAACCTCATGCAAGCGACCTGCCCACCGCAGCCTACAGGCCCCAACCCATCGCCTTTGCCGCCACCGGACTGCTGCTGGCCGGTCTTGTGGCGCTGACCGTTTTCGCCGGGCCACTGACCCTGTGGCTGGGCGAAACCGCGCAAGGCCTGCACGCACCCGCAGCCTATATCGCGGCCAACCAACTGCCGGGGGCAAGCTGATGCGCCGCCTGTTTCCCCACCCCTATCTCAGCGCCACGCTGGTGGTGCTGTGGATGCTGCTGGTCAACCGCCTGGCGCTGGGCAGTCTGGTCATGGCGATGATCCTTGGCACTGCCATTCCGCTGATCACGGCGCGCTGGTGGCCCGGCACGCCGCCCGTTGCCCGGCCGCTGGCACTGATGTCCTATGTCACTCTGGTGATCTGGGATGTGATCGTCGCCAGCATCCAGGTGGCGAAAATCGTGCTGTTCATGCCCGCCGCCCAGATCAGAAGCGCCTGGATCACCGTGCCCCTGGACCTGACCAGCCCCGAGGCGATCACCCTTCTGGCGGGCACCATCACCATGACGCCCGGCACGCTGACCGCCGACATTGCGTCGGACGGGCGGTCGCTGCTGATCCATTCGCTGCATGCGCCCGACCCGGACGCCATTCGCGATGACATAAAGGCGCGCTACGAATCCCGGCTGAAAAGGATATTCGCGGAATGATCGCCTATGCCCTGACCTTTGCCATCGGCTGTTTCGCGCTGGCCTTGCTGATGAACCTGATCCGGCTGGCCACCGCCCGCGCGCCGGGCGACCGCATTCTGGCCGTCGATACAATGGTGATCAACGTCATCGGGCTGATCGTGCTTTATGGCATCAAGACCGCCTCGGGCCTGAATTTCGAGGCGGCGATCCTGTTTGCCATGACCGGCTTCGTCTCGACCGTCGCCTTCGCCAAATTCCTGTTGCGCGGGAACATCATCGAATGACCCTGCTGCTTGACCTTCTGATCACGGCCATGCTGGTCATCGGCGGCAGTTTCGCCCTGATCGGCAGCTATGGACTGTTGCGTCTGAAAGATCCGTTCCAGCGGCTTCATGCGCCGACCAAGGGCAGCACCTTGGGGGTGGGGGCGGTGCTGGCCGCCTCGGCGTTGGCGCATCTGGCGCGGGGGCAAGGCGCGTCCTGGCACGAGGTTCTGGTGACGGTATTCATTTTCCTGACCGCACCGGTAACCGCGCTGTATCTGGCGCGGGTTCATCTGCACCGCAGCAAGTCCACCCCCGATCTGCCCGCCCCAAGCAGCGCAGGCCATTGGGCCAGCCAGGATCTGACGCTGGAGGAGGTTGTGGAAGAAATCCCGGAAGAAACGGCGCGCCAAGCGGCAATCGTCCACAAAAGTGAATAATTCCCCGTTAATTTACACTCAAAGCTGTGCCATAGTCGCCGCGATGCGCGAAGGCGCACGCAAAAACAGCGGGCAACGATCCCCGCAGGGATGAAAAGGAACAGTAAATGATTAACGAATTCAAAGCCTTTCTGATGAAGGGCAATGTGATGGACCTCGCCGTAGGTATCATCATCGGCGCGGCCTTCACCGCGATCGTCAACAGCCTGGTGGGCGACCTGATCAACCCGATCATCGGCCTGATCCTTGGCGGCATCAACTTCTCCGACATGTTCCTTGACCTGTCGGGCACCAATCCGGCCTCGCTGGCGGCTGCGAAAGAATCGGGCGCTGCGGTCTTCGCTTATGGCGCGTTCATCACGGCCGTGATCAACTTTATCATCATCGGTTTCGTGGTGTTCATGCTGGTCAAGGCGATGAACAAGCTGATGCCCCCCAAGGCGGCAGAGCCGGCGGCCCCCGCTGGCCCGTCGGAAGTGGACGTGCTGAAAGACATTCTGGCCGCGCTGAAAAAGTAAGCCAGTCCCAGACACGAAAGGCCCCCGGATCACCTCCGGGGGCCTTTTTCGTTACATCGCCAGCGCCTCGGCCCCGGTGATGACGGGCAGGCCAAGTGCGGCCCCCACCGCCGCATAGGTCAGCTTGCCCGCATGCACGTTAAGGCCGTTCAGCAGATGCTTGTCCTCGGCGCAGGCGCGCTTCCAGCCCTTGTCCGCCAGTGCCAGCAGGAAGGGCATGGTTGCATTGCCAAGCGCTTGCGTCGAGGTGCGGGCCACAGCACCCGGCATGTTGGCCACGCAGTAATGCATGATGCCATCGACCTCATAGATCGGATCCTGATGGGTGGTGGCGCGGCTGGTTTCAAAACAACCGCCTTGGTCAATCGCCACATCGACCAGCGCCGCCCCTGGTTTCAGCTCCTGGAGCTGCGCGCGGCTGATCAGTTTGGGCGCCGCCGCTCCGGGGATAAGCACCGCGCCGATGATCAGATCGGCCTCGCGCGCCAGGGCAATCGTGTTGCCCGCGCTGGCATAGGCGTTCTTGAACTGCCCGCCGAACACATCATCCAGATAACGCAGCCGGTTGACCGAGCGGTCGATGACGGTCACATCCGCCCCCATCCCCGCCGCGACCTTGCCCGCATGGGTGCCGACAACGCCGCCGCCGATGACCAGCACCTTGGCTGGCAGCACACCAGGCACACCGCCCAGCAAAACCCCGCGCCCGCCATTGGCCTTTTGCAGCGTCCAGGCGCCCACCTGCGGCGCCAGACGGCCCGCAACCTCGGACATAGGGGCCAGCAAGGGCAGGCCACCGCGATCATCGGTCACCGTTTCATAGGCGATGCAGGTCGCGCCAGAGGCCAAGAGGTCGTGGGTCTGTTCCGGGTCAGGCGCAAGGTGCAGATAGGTGAACAAAAGCTGGCCTTCGCGCAGGCGCTTGCGCTCTACCGGCTGCGGTTCCTTGACCTTTACGATCATGTCAGCCTTGGCGAAGACCTCGTCCGCCGTGTCGATGATCTTCGCGCCAACGGCGGTATAGTCGGAATCAGAAAAGCCGGCACCAAGGCCTGCCTTCGTCTCGATCATCACCTCGTGGCCATGGGCAATCGCCTCGCGCGCGGCATCTGGCGTCATGCCGACGCGGAATTCCTGCGGTTTGATCTCTTTCGGGCAACCGATTTTCATATGAACCTCCAAAGGGGCCTCCCTGCCCCGTATGGGATTAGGATTGCGCAGATCGGGTGCAGAAGGTTTGAATTTCCTGTGGCCCGCACGATGTATCGTGGTAGATTTTTCGCGAAATCCCTAAAATGACCGCAGGAAATCCCATGGATGCCAGCCTTGACGCCACCGACCGTCGCCTGCTGACCGTTTTGCAGCGCGAAGGCCGCATCACCAATGCCGAGCTTTCGGAGAGGGTGAACCTGTCGCCCTCGGCCTGCCACCGCCGGGTGCAGCGGCTGGAGGAAGACGGCTATATCGCCCGCTATGTCGCCCTGCTCGATACCCGCAAGATCGGCAAGCCGACCACTGTATATGTCGAGATCACCCTGCAAGGGCAGGCAGATGAGCTGCTGGACGCATTCGAGCGTGAGGTGGCGCGCGTGCCCGACATTCTGGAATGCCACCTGATGGCCGGACAGGCCGATTACCTCTTGAAGATCATGGCCGAGGATACCGAGGATTTCGCCCGCATCCACCGCCAATACCTGTCGCGCCTGCCGGGGGTGCGGCAGATGCATTCCAGCTTCGCGCTGCGGACGGTGGTGCAGACCACCGCGCTGTCAGTCTGAAGGGCGGGGGCCAGCCCCCGCACCCCCGGGATATTTGGGCCAGTATGAAAGCGATCAGGCGAAAAAGCCGGGGCCGGCCTGTTTCAGAAGATCGGCGGCAAGCTCCTGGCCCATCTCGGCCCCGCTCCACGCCGGGGCGTGGCGTTCGCCCGCCAGAACCTGCGTGCCATCGGGGCGCAGGATTTCGCCCCGCAGCCTCAGGGTCTCGCCCTCCAGCACCGCCAGCCCGGCAATCGGGGTTTCGCAAGACCCGTCCAGATGCAGCAGGAAGGCACGCTCCGCAGCCAGCCGCAGCCCGGTTTCGTGGTGGTGAATGGCATTGAGCAGCGCCTTGGTGCGGGCATCATCGGCGCGGCGCTCAACCCCAATCGCGCCTTGCGCCACGGCGGGCAGCATCTGGTCGGGGTCGATGGCCGACCGGGCGACATGGGTCATGCTCAGCCGGTTCAGCCCCGCCATGGCAAGGAAGGTGGCGGCGGCGACGCCATCGCCCAGCTTCTTCAGCCTTGTCTGCACATTGCCGCGAAATTCGACCAGATGCAGGTCGGGGCGGCGATGGGCCAGTTGCGCGCGGCGGCGAAGCGAGGAAGAGCCGACCGTGGCACCCTGCGGCAGATCCTCCAGCGTGGCGTAGTCCTGCGAGACGAAGGCATCGCGCACATCTTCACGCGGAAGGTAGCAATCCAGCAGCAGCCCTTCGGGTTGCAGGGTCGGCATGTCCTTCATCGAATGGACCGCGATGTCGATGCTGCCCGCCAGCAGCGCCTCTTCAATCTCGCGGGTGAACAGGCCCTTGCCGCCGATGTCTTTCAGCGCGCGGTCCTGAATCTGGTCACCGGTGACCTTGATCACCACGATCTGAAACGCCTCGGACGGCAGGCCAAAGGCCGCCGCCAGCCGGTCACGCGTTTCATGCGCCTGCGCCAGAGCAAGCGGAGAGCCTCGGGTGCCGATGTTCAGCGGGCGGTCGGGGGTGGGCAGATCATGCATCATGCCCCAGCCATAGCCGCGACGAAAGCGCCGATCAACCGCCTGCCGCTTGACATGCCGCCGCAGCCGGGCAAGGCAGGCGGCAATGGAGGCCCCGATGACCAAGCTGATCCTGCGTGCCCTTGCCGGTGAAACCCTGCCCACCCCGCCCGTCTGGATGATGCGGCAGGCCGGGCGCTATTTGCCGGAATACCGCGCGACGCGGGCACAGGCAGGGGATTTCCTGTCGCTGTGCTACAACCCGGAACTGGCCGCCGAGGTGACCTTGCAGCCGATCCGCCGCTATGGCTTTGACGCGGCGATTCTGTTTGCCGACATCCTGTTGTTGCCACAGGCCCTGGGGCCGAAGCTGTGGTTTGAAACCGGCGAAGGGCCGCGGATGGAAACCACAACCACGCCCGCGCAGGTGGCGGGTTTGAAACCGACCGAGGCGATCCACGACACCCTGTCGCCGATTTATCAGACCATCCGCATCCTGCGCCGTGAATTGCCGGCAGACACCACGCTGATCGGCTTTGCCGGGGCGCCCTGGACGGTGGCGACCTATATGATCGCAGGTCGCGGGTCGAAGGATCAGGGCGCGGCCCATGCCCTGAAGGCCGCCGATCGCGCCACCTTTGCCGCGCTGATCGACCGGATCACGCAAGCGACGGTGGAATACCTGTCGGCGCAGATCGAGGCCGGGGCCGAGGTGGTGAAATTGTTCGATTCCTGGGCCGGCAGCCTGAAGGGGGCGGATTTCACCGATTTCGCGGTGGAGCCGACCCGCCGCATCATCGCCGCGCTGAAGGCCCGCCACCCTGACACGCCTGTGATCGCCTTTCCACGAGAGGCGGGGGCGGGCTATATCGGCTTTGCCAAGGCCACCGGGGCCGATTGCGTGGCCATCGACAATTCGGTCAGCCCGGAATGGGCGTCAGAGAATGTGCAGCCCGGCGGCTGTGTGCAGGGCAACCTTGCGCCCGGCCATATGGTGACTGGTGGGCAGGAGCTGATCGACGCCACCCGCCGCGTGGTAGATGCCTTCCGGGGCGGGCCGCATATTTTCAACCTGGGCCATGGCATCACGCCCGATGCCGACCCGGCGAATGTTCAACTGATGATTGATACGGTGCGCGGCGCGCGCGGCTGATCGCTGCCATGGGCGGGGCGGGCGCTGGCCGGCCTTGGTGGCCCGGCGGTGCAACTTGCCCCTGCACCGTATGGCCAAGGCGATGGCCTTCGCCAGATCAAGCAATCGCTACTCCCCGACCCCGATCAACTCTGGTTTCAGTTTAGGTCACAGATATTGACTTACCGCCCCGGCGCGGGAAAGGTCCGCCCAATCCAAGGGAGGGACTATCATGCAATGGGCGCATGTTCTGGCCAGTCGGTCGTCGCGGATGAAGGCCTCGGAAATCCGGGAGCTTCTGAAACTGCTCGACCAGCCCGACATCATTTCTTTCGCGGGCGGCATCCCCGACCCTGCCCTGTTCCCGGCCGAGGCCTATCGCACGGCTTACGCCAATGCCCTGTCGGATGACCGTGCCGCTGGCGCGCTGCAATATTCGATCTCGGAAGGCTACCCGCCCTTGCGCGACTGGATCGCGGCCGAAATGGCCAAGCTGGGCATTCCCTGCGATGCAGGCAACATCCTGATCACCTCGGGCAGCCAGCAGGCGCTGGATTATCTGGGCAAACTGATGATCAGCCCGAACGATACGGTTCTGGTCGGCTGGCCCACCTATCTGGGCGCACTGGGGGCCTTCAACGCCTATGAGCCGAATTATGACCGGCTGGACCCGCGCTCCAACCTGTCGCCCGCCGAATTTGCCGCCCGGGCCGGGGCCAAGGGGGGCCGGGTGAAATATGCCTATCTCTCGGTCGATTTCGCCAACCCCACCGGGCAAACGCTGGACCGCGCCGCGCGCGAGGCGGTGATTGACCTCGCCGATGCCATGGATATCGCCGTGGTCGAGGATGCCGCCTATCAGACCCTGCGGTTTGATGGCGAACCCGTCCCGCCAATTCTGGCGCTGGAAATCGCCCGCAAGGGCAGTATCGAAGACTGCCGGACGATCTATTGCGGTTCCTTCTCGAAATCGCTCGCCCCCGGTCTGCGGGTGGGCTGGGTTTGTGCGGCGAAAGAGGTCATCGGGCGTCTGGTGCTGATGAAACAGGCCGCTGATCTGCATTCCTCGACCGCGAACCAGATGGTGACGGAAGAAGTGGCGCGCCTGCATCTGGCCGAACATGCCGAAACCCTGCGACGTGTCTATTCCGCGCGGCGCGACCACATGCTGGCGGCGCTGGCGCGCGAAATGCCTGCGGGCGTGGAATGGACCCGCCCCGAAGGCGGCATGTTCGTCTGGATCACCCTGCCCGCCCATATCGACGGTGCCGACCTGCTGGCCCAGTCGCTGAAAACCGAGCGGGTGGCCTTTGTTCCCGGTCGTGCCTTTTTCGCCGATGGGTCAAACGGCAATACCATTCGCCTGTCGTTCTCTTGCGCGAACGAGGCGATGATTGACGAAGGCATCATGCGCCTTGGCCGTCTGGTCAAAGCCGCCTGATCATGCAGCATCTGTGGATCGCCGCGACCCTGATTGCGGCGGTCGCCCAGACCGGGCGCAATGCCGCGCAGGCCGGGCTGACCAAAACCATCGGCACAGCGGCGGCCACGCAGGTGCGGTTTCTGTTCGGCCTGCCCTTCGCCCTGCTGTTTCTGGCACTGGTGGCGGGCTTTGGGACCGATGCCGTGCCCCCTCTGACCCTGCGCGCCCTTGGCTTCACCGCGATGGGGGCTGTGGCGCAGATCGGTGGCACGGCGATGATGCTGCGGCTGATGCAAAGCCAGAGTTTTGCCGTCACCACCGCCTGGCTGAAAACCGAACCCGTGCTGCTGGCCATCGCGGCCTTTGCCGTGCTGGGCGACCCGTTGACCCTGCCCACCCTTTTGGCCATCGCACTGGCCACGGTGGGGGTGGTGGTGATGACCTTGAAGCCCGAGGCCGCCAGCCATCTGGCCCAGGCGCGCCCCGCACTGGCGGGCCTGACGGCCGCCTTTCTGTTCGGCCTTTCTGCCATCGGCTTTCGCGGCGGCATCACCAACCTGGACCAAGGCGGCTTTCTGATCCGGGCCACCACCATCCTGTGCCTGAGCCTTGCACTGCAAACCACGATCCTTGGCCTGTGGATGGGTCTCTTTGACCGGCGCGGCCTGATCGCCAGCTTTCGCCACTGGCGCGGATCGATCACCGCCGGGTTCCTTGGCGCCTTCGCCTCTCAGTTCTGGTTCATCGGCTTTTCGCTGACCTCTGCCGCAAATGTCCGCACCCTGGCGCTGGTCGATCTGGTCTTTGCCCAGATGGTTTCGGCCTGGATTTTCCACCAACCCACCAGCCGCCGCCAACTGGTTGGCATGGCGCTGATCGTGGCGGGGGTGGCCGTGCTGCTACGGGCCGAGGTCTAGGGCCTCAGACCGCCGCCGGTACGGGCGGTGCAACCTGCCTCTGCACCGCATGGCGAATGACAATGGCCTTCGCCAGAACCGGCCCAAGCCAAACAAAAAGGGCGGCCCGAAGGCCGCCCTTTCCGCAATCCCGATGGGGATGGATCAGAAATCCATGCCGCCCATGCCACCGCCGCCCGGCATCGCCGGGGCCGACTTGTCCGCCGGCTTGTCGGCGATCATTGCTTCGGTGGTGATCAGCAGCGAGGCAACCGAGGCCGCATCTTCCAACGCGGTGCGGGTCACCTTGGCCGGGTCGATGACACCAAACTTGAACATGTCGCCATATTCTTCGGTCTGGGCGTTGAAGCCGAACGACGGGTCAGCCGACTCGCGGATCTTGCCGGCCACGACAGCGCCATCGACGCCAGCGTTTTCAGCGATCTGGCGCAGCGGAGCTTCCAGCGCGCGGCGGACAATGGCGATACCGGCGTCCTGATCCGAGTTTGCACCCTTCAGGCCGTCCAGCGACTTGGCAGCCTGAACCAGCGCCACGCCACCACCGACAACGATGCCTTCCTGCACGGCCGCACGGGTCGCGTTCAGGGCGTCATCAACGCGGTCCTTGCGTTCTTTCACTTCCACTTCGGTCATGCCGCCCACGCGGATGACGGCAACGCCGCCCGCCAGCTTGGCCACACGCTCTTGCAGCTTTTCACGGTCGTAGTCCGAGGTGGTTTCCTCGATCTGCGCGCGGATCTGGGCCACGCGGGCTTCGATCTCGGCCTTGTCGCCCGCGCCATCAACGATGGTGGTGTTGTCTTTGTTGATGGTGATCTTCTTGGCACGGCCCAGCATGTCGATGCCGACATTTTCCAGCTTCATACCCAGATCGTCCGAGATCACCTGACCGCCGGTCAGGATGGCGATGTCTTGCAGCATCGCCTTGCGACGATCGCCGAAGCCCGGAGCCTTGACGGCAGCAATCTTCAGACCGCCACGCAGCTTGTTGACGACCAGCGTGGCCAGGGCCTCGCCTTCAACGTCTTCGGCCACAATGACCAGCGGGCGCTGCGACTGGATCACGGCTTCCAGCAGCGGAACCATCGGCTGCAGCGACGAAAGCTTCTTCTCGTGCAGCAGGATGTAGGCGTCTTCCAGGTCGGCAATCATCTTGTCGGCGTTGGTGACGAAGTAGGGCGACAGGTAGCCGCGGTCGAACTGCATGCCTTCAACCACGTCGGTGGTGGTTTCCAGGCCCTTGTTCTCTTCGACGGTGATGACACCCTCGTTGCCGACCTTCTGCATCGCATCCGCGATCTGACGGCCGATTTCGGCTTCGCCGTTGGCGGAAATGGTGCCAACCTGCGCAACTTCGGCGGTGTCCTTGACCGGACGGGCAGCAGCCTTGATCGCCGCAACGACCTTGGAGGTCGCGAGGTCGATGCCGCGCTTCAGGTCCATCGGGTTCAAGCCGGCGGCCACCGATTTCAGACCGTCCTTGATGATGGCTTGCGCCAGCACGGTGGCGGTGGTGGTGCCGTCGCCCGCTTCGTCATTGGTGCGGGAAGCGACTTCCTTCACCATCTGGGCGCCCATGTTCTCGAACTTGTCAGCCAGTTCGATTTCTTTCGCGACCGTCACACCGTCTTTGGTGATGCGGGGCGAACCGAACGACTTTTCGATCACCACGTTGCGGCCTTTCGGGCCAAGCGTCACCTTCACCGCATCGGCGAGGATGTTGACGCCGCGCAGCATACGGTCACGAGCGTCCGACTGGAATTTTACGTCCTTGGCAGCCATTGCTGTTCTCCTTGGAATGTGTTGCGTTCAGAAAAGCGGTCTCAGGCCAGAATGCCGAGAATGTCGCTTTCCTTCATGATCAGCAGTTCTTCGCCGTTCACGGTCACTTCGGTGCCCGACCATTTGCCGAACAGCACACGGTCGCCAGCCTTGACGGACGGAGCGATCAGTTCGCCCGAATCCTTGCGCGCGCCTTCGCCGGTCGAGACGACTTCGCCTTCAGCGGGCTTTTCCTTGGCGGTATCGGGGATGATCAGCCCGCCCTTGGTCTTTTCCTCGGACTGGACGCGACGGACCAGCACGCGGTCATGCAGCGGTTTGAAAGCCATCTGGTAACACTCCCTAGGTTCCAGGAACTATGGTTCTTAGCACTCATCAACGACGAGTGCTAACGAACGACTAGCTAGGCCTCGTGCGCCCACGAGTCAACCGTGCAATGATGAAATTTCTGCGTCAGCCCCCCGGCCCCTTGGCGGCAGCGGCCAACGGTGCCACCTTGCGGGCAGAGGTAAGAGGTTGCCATGCGTCTGTTTCCCGCTGTCGTTCTGTCATTCCTGCTTGGCCTAGGCCCCGCCAACGCCGCCTGCGTCGGGCGCGACCTGATCGCCGATCTGCCGCAGCCCGAACGACAGGCGCTGCAAGCGGCCACCGATTCCGTGCCCTTCCCGTCCGGCAACCGCTGGCGGGCTGAAAAGGCGGGGCAAGTGATTGATCTGATCGGAACCTATCACCTTGATGATCCGCGCCTTGCGCCGATGCTCGCTTCGGCCCTGCCCGCGCTGGACAAGGCCACCGCCCTGTTGGTCGAGGCCGGGCCGGGTGAAGAAAAGGCGCTGAAAGCCCGCATCGCCCGCGAACCGGCGCTTCTTGTCATCACCGACGGCCCCACCCTGCCAGAGACGCTGCCCCCCGAAACCTGGGACCGTCTGTCGCAAGCCATGGCAGAGCGCGGCATCCCCGGCTTCATGGCCGCCAAATTCCGGCCTTGGTACATCTCGATGATGCTGTCGATTCCGACCTGTGCCCTGACCGAAATGGGCACGCCGAACGGGCTGGACCGCCAGTTGATCGATGCAGCCACCGCGCGCGGCACCCCGGTGCAGGCGCTGGAACCCTATGACACGGTGTTTCGCATCTTCGATACCCTGTCACGGCAGGACCAGTTGTCGATGATCACCTCTGCCCTGGCGATGGCGGACGGTGCCGAAGATATGTCCGCCACCCTGGCCGCGCAGTATTTCGCCGGTGAAAACCGCCTGATCTGGGAGTTCATGCGCGCCGAAACCCTGAAATTGCCCGGCTACACGCCCGAACAGGTGACGCGGGAATTTGCCACCATGGAAGAGGCGATGATCGATGCCCGCAACCGAAGCTGGATTCCGGTGATCGACGCCGCAGCGGCCAAGGGCCCGGTTCTGGTGGCCTTTGGCGCGCTGCACCTGCCGGGCCAACAGGGTGTGCTGAACCTTCTGGCACAGGACGGCTGGACCATCACGCGGCTGGACGGGCCGTAAGGTTGGTGCGGGCAAAGCACAGACCCTAGCCAAATGCCGCAACGACCGGCACAGCGCTGTAGGGTGCGCGATCTCACGCACCATGGCCACTCGTCTGCCCCCCGGCTGTCCCGCCAAGCGCAAAGCGCCTTCCTCCTCTTTGTGGGGATGTGGCGCATGGTTTCACGCACCACATCCCCACATTTCCCGGTTGACACCCTGCGCCCGCCCAGCAAACCTGCGCGCGAACCAACAGGAAACAACATGCCCCACCCCGACCACCGCCTGGGCGTCCTTTACGTCACCGGATCAGCCATCGCATGGAGCACGGCAGGCCTGTTCACCCGGCTTTTGCCGCTGGATGCGCCTACTTTGCTGATGTGGCGCGGGCTGTTCGGCGCGCTGGGGCTGCTGGCGCTGCTGTTGGTACGCGAAGGGCGCGCGGGCCTTGGCGGCTTTGCCCGGCTGGGCGGGCCGGGCTGGCTGTACGCAGGGATATCTGGCGCGGGAATGTTATGCTTCATCAAGGGGCTGACCTTGACCTCTGTCGCGCATGTCGCGGTGATCTATGCCGCCGCCCCGTTTCTGGCGGCGGGTCTGGCCTGGCTGTTGCTGGGCGAAAGGCCGGGCGGACGCGCCCTGATTGCGGCGGCGGTGGCTCTGGCGGGCGCGGCCGGCATGGTCGGACTGTCAGCAGAGGGGCGGATGTCGGGCGATCTGCTGGCGCTGGGAATGACGCTGGCCATGGCCCTGATGATGGTGG
>CALRKX020000026.1:0-12309 GCA_943368305.1 Erythrobacter sanguineus | reverse complement strand
ACGGTCACACGGTGCAGCCTGCGGCTTGGGTCAGGGGCTGTGGGCCATGCCTGGGTGCAGGGTCGCGACAAACAGCACGCCCAACGCGCTGCGGTGATCGACGCGCTGATGCAGGGGCCAGAGGCGGCAGCCATACGCGGCGCGGTGCTTGACCCGCTGGCAGCCGAGGAGGCCGCACGCCGCAGCCTTCGCGCCGCCAAGGCCGCCGCCACCAAGGTGGAGTTCTTCACGCTGGTCAGGGGAGAGGACCAATGACTCCAGAGGCCCTGATGGGCGGCTTTGCCACCCCGCCGCAACACTCTTCCCGCGCCTTTCGCGCCGCATTGACCGCGCTGTCACGCCCCGGCACGATTGTAACGGTTGAAGGCGGCCACGGCCCTGCGCCCCTGTCGCCCGCTGCCGCCATTCTGGCGCTGACCCTGCTGGACGGCACGACCCCGGTGCATCTGGCGGGCGGGCATGACACGCAAGACCTGCGGGACTGGCTGGCATTTCACACTGGCGCGCCGATTGTGGGGGCCGGGGATGCCGCCTTTGCCATCGGCACCTGGGATGCGTTGCAGCCCGTCAGCCGTTTTACCATCGGCACGGCGGAATATCCCGACCGGGCGGCGACGCTGATTGTCGAGATGCCAGAGCTGACGGCCAGCGGCGCGCGGCTCTCTGGTCCGGGCATCGAGGGCACGGCGCACCTGGCGCTGCCCGAAGTGACCGCTTTCCGCGCCAACCGATCCTTGTTCCCCCTTGGCTTCGATTGCTTCCTGACCTGCGGCCACCGATTGGCGGGCCTGCCCAGATCCACCATCGTGGAGGACAACTGATGTATGTCGCGGTAAAGGGTGGCGAGCGCGCCATCGACAATGCCCATGCCTGGCTGGCCGAGGAACGCCGGGGTGACCCTGCCGTTGCCGAACTGTCTGTGGCGCAAATCCGCGAACAGTTGCGGCTGGCGGTCAACCGGGTGATGGCCGAAGGTTCGCTCTATGATCCCGACCTTGCCGCGCTGGCGATCAAACAGGCGCGCGGCGATCTGATCGAGGCGGTTTTCCTGATCCGCGCCTATCGCACCACCCTGCCCCGGCTGGGCGGATCATTCCCCATCGACACCGCCGCCATGTCGCCCATCCGCCGGATTTCGGCGACGTTCAAGGATGTGCCCGGCGGGCAGGTTCTGGGGCCGACCTTTGATTACACCCACCGCCTGTTGGATTTCAAACTGGCCGCCGAGGGGGCAGATTTGCCCGCTGCGGCCGCCCTGCCCAGCATCCCGGCCCCCGTAGCCCACATCACAGGGTTCCTGAACCGCGACGGCATGATCGAGGTTGACCCCCCATCCGACGCAACGCCCCCCGACCTCACTCGCGAGCCGATGGAACTGCCAACCACCCGCCCCTTGCGCCTGCAAGCGCTGACGCGGGGGGATGAGGGGTTCGTGCTGTCGATGGCCTATTCCACCCAGCGCGGCTATGGCCGCACCCATGCCTTTGTCGGCGAATTGCGCATCGGCACGGTCGAGGTGATGTGCGACATCCCCGAGCTTGGCTTTGCCGTAACCATTGGCGAGGTCGAGGTGACGGAATGCGAAACCGTCAACCAGTTCAAAGGGTCGAAAACCGAGCCTCCCCAGTTCACCCGCGGCTATGGCCTGACCTTCGGCCAAAACGAAAGGAAGGCGATTGCGATGTCTCTGGTTGACCGCGCCCTGCGCTGGCAGGAGTTGGGAGAGGACTTCATCGGCGCCCCGGCTCAGGACGAGGAATTCGTGCTGATGCACAGCGACAACGTGCAGGCAACCGGGTTTCTGGAGCATATCAAGCTGCCCCATTACGTCGACTTCCAAAGCGAGCTGGAGCTGATCCGGCGGCTGCGGGCCGAGGCTGCGGAGGGGATGAAATGACCGACCAAGCCTATAACTTCGCCTATCTTGACGAACAGACCAAGCGGATGATCCGCCGCGCCATCCTGAAGGGCGTTGCCGTGCCCGGCTATCAGGTGCCCTTCGCCAGCCGCGAAATGCCGATGCCTTATGGCTGGGGCACCGGCGGGGTGCAGGTAACGGCGGCTTGCCTGACGCCCGAGGACACGCTGAAGGTGATCGACCAGGGCGCGGATGACACCACCAACGCCGTCAGCATCCGCAAGTTCTTTCAACGCACCGCCGGGGTAGGAACCACCGAGGCCACCGCCAAAGCGACCGTGATCCAGACCCGCCACCGCATTCCCGAGGCGGCGCTGACCAAGGACCAGATCCTTGTCTATCAGGTGCCGATCCCCGAACCTCTGCGCTTTCTGGAACCCCGCGAGACCGAGACGCGCAAGATGCACAGTCTGGAGGAATACGGCCTGATGCATGTGAAGCTGTATGAAGACATCGCCCGGCACGGGGCGATTGCCACCTCTTACGCCTATCCGGTCAAGGTTGAGGGGCGCTATGTCATGGACCCCTCGCCCATCCCGAAATTCGACAATCCGAAACTGTCGAACAGCCCGGCCCTGCAACTGTTCGGCGCCGGGCGCGAACAGCGCATCTATGCCCTGCCGCCCTTTACTCATGTCGTCAGCCTGGATTTCGACGACCATCCGTTCGAAGCCAGCAAGGCCCCGCATGACTGTGACCTGTGCGGCGCCGGCGAAAGCTATCTGGATGAGGTGATCACCGACGATCAGGGCGGGCGGATGTTCGTCTGTTCCGACACCGATTTCTGCCGCACCCGGCGGGAACAGGGACACGTCGGGCGGCTGGGAGAGCCGTCGCAGGAGGCGGCAGAATGAACGCGATGATTGATGCCCCCGCGATGCCCCTGCTTTCCGTCCGCAACCTGACCAAGCACTATGGCCCCCGGATCGGCTGCGCCGATGTGGCGTTTGATCTTTACCCCGGCGAGGTGCTGGGCATCGTCGGCGAAAGCGGATCGGGCAAATCCACCCTGCTGTCCTGCCTTGCCGGGCATCAGACACCCGATGCCGGGCAGGTGATCTTTCAAACCGCCCAAGGCCCGCGCGATGTTTTGCAGATGGCCGAACCCGACCGCCGCCGATTGGGGCGCACCGACTGGGCCTTTGTACATCAGAATCCGCGCGACGGGCTACGGATGGGCGTGACGGCGGGCGGCAATGTGGGCGAACGGCTGATGGCCGTGGGCGCGCGCCATTATGGCGACATTCGCAACAAGGCAACCGACTGGCTGGGCCGGGTGGAAATCGCCGCCGACCGTATCGACGACCGGCCCCGGCAATTCTCGGGCGGGATGCAGCAACGTTTGCAGATCGCCCGCAATCTGGTGACCGGCCCGCGCCTGGTGTTCATGGATGAACCGACAGGCGGCCTTGATGTCAGCGTGCAGGCCCGTTTGCTGGACCTGTTGCGTGGACTGGTGCGCGACCTTGGCCTGTCGGTCATCATCGTCACGCATGACCTTGCCGTGGTCCGCCTGCTGGCCCATCGGCTGATGGTGATGAAATCGGGCCATGTCGTGGAACAGGGCCTGACCGATCAGGTCTTGGACGATCCGCAACATGGATATACGCAACTGTTGGTATCCTCGATCCTGCAGGTGTGACCCATGCTTTTCGCCTATGCCGCCGATGGCGCAAAACTGACTCAACTGCCGACCGGCGCCGATCTGCATCAGGCGCTGTGGGTGGACCTTTACCGCCCCATGCCGGAACAGGTG
Source organism: Erythrobacter sanguineus (assembly GCA_943368305.1). Classification (GTDB taxonomy): domain Bacteria; phylum Pseudomonadota; class Alphaproteobacteria; order Rhodobacterales; family Rhodobacteraceae; genus Fuscibacter. Next base: position 8,635 of record CALRKX020000026.1, on the reverse strand, counting down.
GAAAAGGTGCGCGATCTGGGCGTGGATGTGCCGACGCTGGCGGATATGGAAGAGATTGAAATCTCGAACCGGCTCTACCGTGAAGACGGGGCCGACTATCTGACCGTGGTGCTGCCGGGCCTGTCCGAAACCAAAAGCCCGATTTCCGGCCCGGTCTGCTTTGTGCTGATGCCCAACCGGCTGGTGACGGTGCGCCACCATGCGCCGCGCCCCTTCGAAACCTACCCCACCCGCGCCGACAAGGTTGGCCCCGGCTGTGGCGACCCGCGCCGGCTGTTCCTATCGCTGCTGGAAGAGATCATCGGGCGGCTGGCCGACCTGCTGGAAGGCGCGGGCAAGTCGTTGGACGAGATATCCAAAGAGGTGTTTCATGCCGAGGGCAACGACCGCGACCTTGCGAAATCGCTGCGCGATGTGTCGCGCGAAAGCGACCTGATCGGCAAGGTGCGCCTGTCGCTGCTGACGCTGGAACGTGCGATCAGCTATTTCGGCCAGTCGCTGGGAGATGGCGTGCATGAGCTGAAACCCGTGGTCAAGGGCCTGATGCGCGACATTCAGGCGCTGGAGGTGCATGGCGATTTTCTGACCAACCGCATCGCCATGGCGTCCGACCTGACTCTGGGCATGATTTCGGTGGCGCAGAACACCACGGTGAAAATCGTCTCGGTCGTGGCGGTGATCTTCCTGCCGCCCACCGTTATCGCCTCTGCCTATGGCATGAACTTTGCCAACATGCCCGAACTGAGCTGGGCCTGGGGCTATCCGATGGCATTGGGCCTGATGGTCGCCTCGGCCGTTGGCACCTTCCTGTTTTTCAAATGGAAACGCTGGTTATGATCAATATCTCCGACCTGTCCAAGACCTTCACGCTGCACAATCAGGGGGGGGCCGTCATTCCGGTGATGCAAGGGGCCGCCCTGCAGGTTGATGCCGGGGAATGTGTGGGGCTGGTCGGGGCATCGGGCGCAGGGAAATCCACGCTGATGCGGATGATCTGGGGGAATTATCTGGCGGCATCGGGCAAGATCATGGTGGCGGGGGTCGATGTCGCCCGCGCCGAACCGCGCCAGATCATCGCGCTGCGCCGGTCTACCCTGGGCTATGTCAGCCAGTTTCTGCGCGTGGTGCCGCGCGTGCCCACGGTGGATGTTGTGGCCGAACCGCTGCTGAACCTTGGCGTTCCGGCCGATCAGGCGCAGGGGCGCGCCATGGCCCTGCTGGCACGGCTGAACATTCCCGAACGGCTGTGGCCCTTGTCGCCCACCACCTTTTCGGGAGGAGAGCAGCAGCGCGTCAACATCGCGCGCGGCTTCATCCACAACTGGCCGGTGATGCTGCTGGATGAACCGACCGCAAGCCTTGATGCCGCCAACCGAGAGGTCGTACTGACCTTGATCGAAGAGGCCAAGGCCGCGGGGGCGGCCATTCTGGGTATATTCCACGACGAAGGCGCGCGTGACAGGGTTTGCGACCGTGTGGTTGATGTGACCGGGTTCCGCCCGGCTGTGGCGGCATGACCGGCCCGCTATACGCCGTGGTCGGGCCATCGGGTGCGGGCAAGGATACGCTGATGGCGGCCGCCCATGCCGCCCGGCCCGATCTGGCCGTGGTGCGCCGCGTCATCACCCGCCCCGAAAGTGCGGGCGGTGAGGAGTTTGAAGGTGTAAGCGAGGCCGAATTTGCCCTGCGCCTTGCCGCCGGGCAATTCGCCCTGCATTGGCGTGCCCATGGACTGAACTATGCGATCCCAGAGGCGGAACTTGCGCCCATGGCACAGGGTCCGGTGCTGTTCAACGGATCGCGTGCGGCCCTGGCCGCAGCCATGCTGCGGTTTCCCGATCTGGTGGTGATCCGCGTCACCGCCCCCTCTGCCGTGCTGATTGAACGCCTGCTGGCCCGGGGTCGCGAGGCGCGCGAGGATATAGAGGCGCGGGTGCAGCGCGCCAGCTACGAGCTGCCGGCCGGCCTGCGTGTGATCGACGTGAAGAACGATGGCCCGCTGGCCGAAGGCGTGGCCCGATTTCTGGCGGCGCTTCAACCGGTCAGCGCGTGACGGCCGATCAGATGAAAGCTCCCCAGCATATCCTCGCCGAACAGGCACAGATCCTCAACCATGAAGGGTTGCGGCAGAACAGGTGCGAACCAGTCCTGCGCCACGGCTGCCAAGGACAGCACTTCGTCTGCGGGCAGATCATCGCTGAGGGTCAGGTGAAAGCGAAACAGCTCCATCACATGCGGATAGCCCCATTGGTCCAGCAAGTCCTGCTGGCGGGGCGTCAGATGGTCCGGCCTGCGCCGGGCGCGTTCTTCGGGTGTCAGGGGCGCGCGCAGGCCATCAAGGCCGCGCACCACATCGGCGCCAAGGGCGATCAGCCCGGCCTCATCCCCGTCGGGGATCAGGGCGAGAAACCCGCCCAGCCGGGCCAGCCGCAGCCCCGGCATCCGGGTGGGTGCCAGACGGCGCGCAAGGCCCGCTGTGGCGGTTTGCAGATCGCTTTCGGTCGCGCCCTCGGCCAGCCGGAAGGGCGCCTTGATCGTGCCATGGAACCCGTATTTGCGCGGGGCCACCGTCAGGTCGGCCAAGGCGCGCGGCAGGCCGGGCAGATCGGGCTGTGGCCGGGCCTTGCCGCTGGCCACGTCCCAGCCCAACCAGTCGGCTGCGGCTTCGGCAAAATCGCCCCGGCGCGGGGCGTAATAAATCGCGTATCGCTTGAAATCCTTCATGCCCCTGCCCCTACGCCCGCCTTGTCACACGGGTGTGACGGTTCGGGCGCATCTGACCTGTTCCGGCCCCGCGCCGCAATCCTTTGAAGGCCAAAATGACGACCATCCTTGCCAATGCCCGCCTTGTTCTTGCCGGTGAAGTCATCGCCGGAAGCCTTGTGATCCGTGATGGCCTGATCGCCGAAATCGCCCCAGGTACCCAGGTTCCGGCCGGGGCCGAAGACCTGCAGGGCGACCTGCTGATGCCCGGCCTGATCGAGTTGCACACCGACAACCTTGAACGCCATATCGAGCCGCGCCCCAAGGTCGGCTGGCCGCATGCCCCCGCCATTGTGGCGCATGATGCCGAGCTTGCCGGCTGCGGCATCACCACCGTGTTCGATGCGCTGCGGGTGGGGTCGGTCGTGTCGCGCACCAAGTCGAACTATGGCGAATATGCCCGTGCCCTGGCCGATGAGATCATCGGCCTGCGGGCGGCGGGGGCGTTGAAGATCAACCACCTGCTGCATCTGCGGGCCGAGATCTGTTCGGAAACGCTGATCGCGGAAATGGCCAAGTTCGGCCCCGCCGATGGGGTGGGCATCGTCAGCCTGATGGACCATACCCCCGGCCAGCGCCAGTTTCGCGACCTGACGCAGCTAAAGCACTATATCTGCGGCAAGCATGGCTTTTCCGATGCCGAGTTTGACGATCATGTTGCCGGGCAAAAGGCGCTGTCGGCGCTGATGGGCACCGCGCATGAGGAGACCGCCGTGGCAGAGGCGATGCGCTATGGCGCGGTTCTGGCCAGCCATGATGACACAACCGCCGGGCACGTTGCCGCCTCGGCCCGGCACGGGGCCAGCTTTGCCGAGTTTCCCACCACAGTCGAGGCGGCGCGCGCCTGTCACAGCCACGGCATTGCCGTGATGATGGGCGCGCCCAACCTGATCCGGGGCGGGTCGCATTCGGGAAATGTCGCCGCCAAGACGCTGGCGGAAGAGGGGCTGCTGGATATCGTGTCGTCCGATTATGTGCCCTCGGCGCTGCTGCTGGCGGGCTTGATGCTGGGCGATCTGTGGGGCGATGTGCCGCGCGGAATTGCCACCGTCACCTCGGCCCCCGCCCGCGCCGCGCATCTGGCCGACCGGGGGGTGATCGCACCGGGGATGCGGGCCGATCTGCTGCGGGTGGCGCGGATCGGCGGCGCGGGTCTGCCGCGCGGCACATGGGTGGCGGGCCGCCGCGTCGCCTGACCGGCGAAATTAAGGAATATCCAATCCGCTTTGCGCTTGAAAAATACGTCTTTCCAGCGGGTTAATGCCTTGGCACGATCATGCGCGGGAAGGGAAAGACGATGTTCAAGACCATCAGGATTGCAGGGCGGATACTGGCACAGGGGCTGCTGGTGCAGCGGCTGGACGATGGGCGGGTGATCATCACCACCGGAACCCAGCACCTGACAGGCTATCCGGTTGGCACCTGAGATTTGATCCGCGCGATGAATTCGCGCAGCAAGGGCACCCGGCGGGGGCGGAAATGCGCGCCCGTCGCCACCACACCGGCCATCTGGTGCAGGTGGAACCTGCGAAAATCTTGCCGCAGGCAGCACCAGGCCAGCACCATCAGCGCCCGGTCGAACCATACAATCGACAGGGGCCAGATTTCGCGATGGGTAACCTCGCCCTCCTTGTCGGTATACCGCAGCGCCAGCACCTCTTCGTCCCAGCACGCCTGACGGACAACGGCCAGATGATCGGGCGCAGGCGGACGGCGGTTCAGGCGGTAGGTCCGGCTGACGGCATGGATCGCCTGACGCTGCACCCGCTCTGGCAAGGTGGCGATGATCTTGGCCATCGCCGCATCCGCCGCCTTGGCCATCGCGGCGTCGCCCGCCTGATGCACCTCTGCCAGACCCAGAACCAGTGCCTCGACCTCCAGCCGGGTGAACATCTGCGGCGGCAGAGCGGGGTCTTCGGTCAGGGTATAGCCCACGCCCGCCGCGCCATCGATCAATGCCCCCCCGGCGCGCAGCGCCTCTATATCGCGATAAAGCGTGCGCGGGCTGACGCCGGTTTCCTCGGCCAGACGTGTGGCCGTCACCGGCTGCGGCAACAGCCGCAGCGCGGTCAGCAGGCGGAACAATCGGTCGGCGCGGGCCATGGGATACTGCCGGAATCTGTCAGGAGCCTTGCAGCATAGTTCCCCCATGCAGCAACGCAAGGAGAGAGAGATGCTGACCCTGTTCCACGCCCCGCAAAGCCGGTCATCGGCGATCATGCTTTTGATCGAGGAGATGGGCATTGCCGACAAGATCACCATTCAGATCACCGATATCGTCCGTCAGGACGGTTCGGGCGCCCGCGACCCGGCCAACCCCCATCCCGAAGGCAAGGTGCCCTGCCTTGTGCATGACGGCACCGTTCTGACCGAACGTGGTGCCATCATGCTTTATCTGCTCGAACTGTTTGCCGACGCCGGCCTTGCCCCCCGGCCCGGCGATGCCAAACGCGGCGCGTTTCTGACCTGGCTTTGCTGGTATGGCGGCGTGATGGAACCTGTGCTGATCCTGGACTGGGCCAAGGCCGATGTGCCGGGCGTATGGGCCAGCCTGCGCGGGATCGCCGAAATCAACGCGCGCCTGAATGCCGCACTGGCCAAGGGCACCTGGCTGCTGGGCGAGGAGTTTTCAGCCGCCGATGTGCTGTGCCACACACCCTATGCGTTCTTTCCACCCTCGATGCCCGATGATCCGCTGATCCGCGACTGGGTGGCGCGCTGTCAGGCCCGACCTGCGGTGCAGCGGGTGAAAGAACAGGATGCTGCGGTCATGGCGACTCTTGCCGCCTGAGTGCGCGGATTTGTGCCTCCTCTCTCCGTCTCGCAAGGCGGGGAGGAGTGCCCTGCCGTCGGGCAGGCCATTGTCAGGCGGCGGCAATCCGGCCCGGCACAGCCCCCGGTCTTGCCAGCAGCGCCCGTGCCTCATGCGCCTTCAGGGTCAGCCGGGCATCACGGTAACGGTCCAGCTTGATGTCCTGCGGCATCTGGCCGAACACGGCAAACAGTTCTTCTGCCGCCTCATCTTCCAGCCCGCCGATCGCCCGCTCTCCGGGCTGGAAGCTTTCACTCCAGGCGCCATCGGCCAAAATCACCTCATGCCGGTCGAACATCAGGTGGATATAGGTCACATCGGTGACCATCGCCGGCAGCACGCCCGGCAGATCCCTCAGATGCAGGGCGCGGACGAAAACCTCGTCCTCTTCGAACATCAGGCCGACACGAGGCCCCTCGATCAGCATCCGGTGCTGGCGTGACACCATCATGTCACGGTCAGGCAGGTTCTGGCCAAGCGCATCCTTGCAGATCAGCACCGGCTGCAACGCGGGATTGCCCCGCAACTCTGCGCCAGACAGCTCTTTGCGCCCGATCCAGCGGATCGGCTGCAAACCGCCGTCGCGGGTATGCACCAGATCGCCGACGCGCAGCCGCTCGATCGCGCGCAGGCCATAAGCGGTGTCAATCAGCGTGCCGGGGGTAAAGCAGGTGACGATCCCTTCGATATTGCTGAAGGACAGGCTGCCGATCAGGTTGCCCAGTGGATCGTAGTAATTCACAACGCCGTTCGTCGGATTCATCGGATCGCGGACGATGTGATAGTTGAACTGACCGCGCAGATCCAGAACGTCATTGCCGCCGCCGCCATCAACCGTATCGTTGATGCCACCCAGCAGCACATCGTTGCCGATACCGCCATTCAGATAGTCCGACCCGTCGCCGCCAGACAGGACATCGTTGCCATCGCCGCCGTAAAGCTGGTCATTGCCTGCCCCGCCTGACAATGCGTCATTGCCGACGCCGCCCGACAGGCTGTCATTGCCCAGGCCACCATCCAGCCTGTCGTCACCCTCGTCCCCCGACAGGCTGTCGTTGCCAAGGCCACCATCCAACGTGTCATTGCCGATGCCGCCGGTGGCGGAATCATTCCCGTCGCCGCCGAAAATCTGGTCGTTGCCGTCACCGCCCGCGGCATTGTCATTGCCCGTGCCACCAACCAGCGAGTCGTCGCCGGTTCCCCCCGACAGGCTGTCATTCCCGTCACCACCCGACAGGCTGTCATTGCCCTCGTCGCCCGACAGGCTGTCATTGCCAAGGCCGCCATCCAGCGTGTCATTGCCAGTGCCGCCGGTGGCCGTATCGTTGCCGTCGCCGCCGAAAATCTGGTCATTGCCCTGATCGCCGGCCGCATAGTCATCTCCGGTCCCGGCCAGGATCGTATCGTTGTCGGCCCCGCCATAGGCGATGTCATTGCCGCCGCCGAGGTTCATCGAGTCGTTGCCGGCGCCGCCGTAGAAGATGTTGGTGTAAACGTCGCCCACCAAGCCCTGATTGTCGAACCCGATCAGCGTGTCATCAAAAGCCGACCCGATGATGCCATCGACGCCCTGCAACACATCGCCCGTCGCATCGCCGCCAGAGGCGGTGTTGGTCGCGAGGTTGATCGAGACCGCCGCCGAAGAGGTGGAATAGTCAAGAAAGTCCATCCCCTCGCCGCCGGTCAGCGTATCCGCCCCCGCGCCGCCCTGAAGCGTGTCGTCGCCCGCGCCAGAGGTGATGGAATCGCGGCCCGCGCCGCCGATGATATAGTTGTTGCCAGCGTCGCCGGTCAGCGTGTCATTGAAGGCAGAGCCTTCCAGGTTCTCGATCCCGGTCAGCGTATCGCCTGCCGCATCGCCACCCGACCCGGTGCCCCCCAACGTGACGTTCACGGCCGCCGTCGATGCGCTATAGCTTGCCCAGTCGGTCCCAGCCCCGCCCGACAGCAGATCCGCGCCGCTGCCGCCGGTCAGCCTGTCATCGCCGTCGCCGCCATAAAGACTGTCGGCGCCCGCAGCGCCCGACAACGTGTCATTGCCCGCACCACCCGTCAGGGTGTTGGCATTGGCGTCGCCGGTCAGGCTGTCATCATAGCTTGTGCCAACCAGCGCCTCTACCGCCGACAGCACATCACTGGCCGCCGCCCCGCCGGTGGTGCCTGCCGTCAGGTCAACCGTGACGGCTGCGGTTTCGGCGCTGAAATCGACGGTGTCGTTGCCGGTCCCGCCATAGAAACTGTCCGCCCCGCCGCCGCCCACGAACGAGTCATTGCCCGCGCCGCCATAGATCGCGTTTGCGGCACTGTCGCCGATCAGCGTGTCCTGGGTGCCAGAGCCGATGATCCCCTCGAACCCCAGAATCGTATCGCCCGCAGCATCGCCAGAACTGACGCCCCCCGTCGCCAGATTGACCGAAACCCCCGAGGTCGAGGTGGAATAGTCAAGAACGTCAAAGCCGTCACCGCCATAGAGCAGATCAGACCCGGTTCCGCCCGACAGCGTGTCATTGCCATCGCCACCGTCCAGCGTATCGGCCCCCGACCCGCCAATCAGCGAGTCGCTGCCGCCGCCGCCGGTCAGCAGGTTCGCGTTGCCGTCGCCAGTCAGCGTGTCGTTGAAGGCAGACCCCGCCAGATTCTCCATCTGGCTGTATGTGTCGCCAGAGGCATCGCCCACCGTGCCCGTGCCAGAGGTAAGGCTGGCCGAAACGCCCGACGTCGCATCTCTGTAATCCGCCGTGTCGGTGCCAGATCCGCCATAAAGGCTGTCGGCCCCCGCGCCACCGATCAGAACATCGTTGTCATTGCCGCCATAAAGCCGGTCAACCCCGACCCCGCCCCACAGGGTATCGGCCCCCGCGTTGCCTGTCAGGCTGTCATTGCCGGTGCCGCCCCACAGCTCATTGTCGCCGCCATCGCCGGTCAGGGTGTCATTGTAGATCGAGCCGAGCAGGTTTTCGATTCCGATCAGGCTGTCGCCGGTGGCATCGCCCCCGATACCGATCACACCATTGACCGTGACGTTTACCGCAGCCGTCGATGTCGAATAATCGGCGGTGT
>CALRKX020000025.1:0-12342 GCA_943368305.1 Erythrobacter sanguineus | reverse complement strand
CGCAGCTGGTTGCGCAAGGCGATGGAGGCGGGGCTGACACCCGTGGTCGAACTGTTCTGGTCCAAGCAGCGCATTCTGGAGGTCTATCTGAACAACGCCGAATTTGCCGAAGGCGTCTTTGGCGTGCAGGCGGCAGCGCAGCATTATTTCGGCATCGATGCCCGCGATCTGACGGCGACACAAGCGGCGCGGCTGGCAGCCGTTCTGCCCGACCCAAAGGGGCGCAGCGCGGGCAAGCCCGGCCCCTTTGTGCGCAAACGGGCGGCGCAGATCATTTCCGGCGCGGAAATCATCGCGGCCGATGGCCGCGCGTCGTGCTTTCAATCGACAGATTGAGCGGCTGTCTTTCGCAACCCCGATTCGCGCCTGTTGAATTCCGCGCCCAGCCGGGGCATTGAGGGGGCCAGTCCCGAGATTGGCCAGAATGATCCGTCTTTACCATTTCCCGCTATCGCCCTTTTGCCGCAAGGTCCGCCTGACGCTGGCCGAGAAGAAGCTTGAGGTCGAATTGGTCGAGGAAAGGTACTGGGAACCTTCGCCAGACTTCCTGCGCCGCAACCCGGCCGGCAAGGTTCCGGTCCTGCGGATCGAGAACAAGGTCTTCAGCGAAAGCCAGGCGATCTGCGAGTTCATCGAGGAAAGCTATCCCACACCGCAACTGATGCCGCGTGACCCCGCCGCCCGGTTCGAGGTGCGCCGCCTGTGCGCCTGGTTCGACGACAAGTTCCACAGCGAGGTCACGTCGAAGCTTCTGTATGAGCGGGTCCACAAGAAGGTGATGGGGCAGGGCTACCCGGATTCCAAGAACGTGAAATCCGGCGCGGGCCGGATCAAGTATCACATCGACTATCTGGGTTGGCTGCTGGACCAGCGGCGCTGGCTGGCCGGAAATGAGATGACTTTGGCCGATTTCACCGCCGCCGCGCATCTGTCATCGCTGGATTACATCTCGGATGTGGACTGGAACCGGTCGGCTACGGTCAAGGACTGGTACGCCAAGATCAAGTCGCGCCCGTCGTTCCGTCCCTTGCTGGCCGATCAGGTTCCGGGCTTTCCGCCGCCCGCACATTACGCCGACCTCGACTTCTGATCCGCGCTGACGCGTTTCTGTTACACTGACGTCATAGCTCTGCATCGGCACTGCCTTGCGGATGAATGATGATCAAAGAAACAGAAGAGCCGTTGCTGCTTGCCCATGGCATCAGTTGCGAAGAGGCGTTCCGGCGAATCGTGCTGCCCTTCACCGCCGAGATCGACGCGCAGCTTGCCTTGTTCTTCGGCTCTGACGATCCGTCGGGGCCGCACAAGGCCCGCGTCGCGCTGCGGCGGCTGACAACGGCGCTGGACGCTTTTGCGCCGATCCTCAGGAAGCCCGTGATCCGTGATTTTCGGCGCGAGGCCAAAGAGATTTTCCGGCTTTTGGGTCAGCAGCGCGACGCCGATGTGTATCTGGCTGGTCTGACCGATACGCGCAAGCTGCGCAAGGTGCAGGCCGAAACCGATGCCGCGCGTAGCGCGCTGCGCGTCAACCTGCGCAAGCGGCAGGCGGTGGGCTTTGCTCCGCGGTTGCGGCAGGTGATTGAAACGGCGCAGGTGTTCCGCGCCACACTCAAGGGGCAGGACCGCCGTGCCCTGCCGGTGGAAACCTATGCCAACCGCGCCTTGGACGAGGCATGGGAGACATGCCTTGACCATGGCAAGGACATCGCCCGCATGAACGGCCGTGACCAGCACGAATTTCGCAAGGACATGAAATCCCTGCGCTATCTGGCTGAATTCTTCGCGCCCCTCTGGCCGGGGCCAGGGCAGGCGGCTTTTCACGACCAGATGCAGGATTTGCAGGATGCCTTGGGTCATCTGAACGATCTGCGCAACGCCAGGGCGCGGGGTCGCAAACTGTCGGCAGAGGCCGAACGGCAGGCGCAGGCCACGCTTGGTTCCGCTCAGGCCGGTTGGTCGGCCTTGCGCGCGGCGCCGTGCTGGTGGCCGGTGGAAAAGGATGCCGAACGCTAGCAGACGGGTTGCCGATTCAGCAGGCATTCACCTTTTGCCCCTCATGCTGCCCCGGTCAGGTGAAAGGCCGGGGGACAGCATGGCGATTATGCAGGCAGGTGGCGTGGGTTTTGTGGTTTGCTTCGGGCTGGGTGTGCTGATCCTGCTGACCCGTCGCTGGCATGGCCGGTGGAGCGAGGACGGTGTTCAGGGCGTGCAGAAATTGCACCGCAGCCCGGTTCCGCGGATTGGCGGCCTTGGGATTCTGGCCGGGCTGGCTGCGGCTACCCCATTCGCGCCCGCCGATTTGCGCCTGTTCTTGCTTGCTGCCCTTCCCGCCTTTGCCGCCGGGCTGGCCGAGGATCTGAGCAAGGCCGTCAGCGTGCGGCTGAGGCTGGCCGCAACGCTGGTTTCTGGCGCGGCCTTCTGTCTGCTGACAGGCCATATGATCGACCTTCCCGGCCTGCCGCCGTTGTTCCTTTTCACCGCCTTTGCCATTGCCGGTATTGCCAATGCCATGAACATCATCGACGGGGTTAATGGCCTGTCGTCGGGCACGGCACTGATTGCTCTGGCGGTCTTTTCGGGTGTTGCCGGGCTGGCAGGGGATGGGCAGATGCTGGGGGTGGCCGCAGCGATTTTCGGCGCGGTTCTGGGGTTCTTTGTGCTGAACTTTCCGCAAGGACGCCTGTTTCTTGGGGATGGCGGGGCCTATCTGATCGGGGTGTTGCTGGCGGGTCTGGCCGTGGCCATTCCCGCGCGCAACCCGGATGTGTCGCCATTCTTCGGCCTGCTGGTTCTGGCCTATCCGGTGATCGAAACGCTGGTTACGGTGGCGCGTCGCGCCGGGCGCAAGGGCGGCAATCCCGGTCAGGCAGACCGGTTGCACCTGCACAGCCTGTTCTATCGCCGCCGCGCCCCTGCGCTGACACACCGGCTTGGCAGGCCGGGGATGCGGGGTATCGTGACCACGGTCGTGATGTGGGGGCTGTCGCTGGGGGCGGGGGGGCTGGCAATCGCGTTGCGGCAGATCGATGTGCTTGCGCTGACGGGCATTCTGCCGCTGACGCTGGCCTATCTGGCACTCTATCGTCACATCGCCCTGATCGCACCGCGCAAACCGGCCCGCCGCAGGGCAGGCCAGAATACAAGGCTGCCCGTGCGGTTTCCGGTTTAGCCGTGCTTCACCATGACATGGCGCACAACGCTGTAATCCTCCAGCGCATAGGACGACATGTCCTTGCCATAGCCGGATTGCTTCAGCCCGCCATGGGGCATTTCATTGACCAGCATGAAATGGGTGTTGATCCAGGTGCAGCCATAACGCAGCCGCGCCGCCGTGGCCATCGCACGGCCGACGTCGCGCGTCCAGACCGAGGAGGCAAGACCATAATCGCTGTCATTGGCCCAGGTAACCGCCTGATCCACATCGTCAAACGGCGTGATTGACACGACGGGGCCAAACACCTCTCGCCGCACGATCTCATCGGCCTGCGTGGCACCAGCCACCACCGTGGGACGATAGTAAAAGCCCTGATCCATCACCTCGCCGCCGGTTGTGATGCTGATGTGGTTCAATTCTCGCGCCCTGTTCACGAAACTGGCCACCCGGTCTCGCTGGCGCTGGGAGATCAGCGGGGGGATTTCGTTCACCGTGTCGTCGGCTGCGCCAAGCGTGATGGAGGCGGTGGCAGCGGTCAGGTCGGCCACAAGGTTTTCATATACCTTCTTGCCCGCATAAACCCGGCAGGCAGCGGTACAATCCTGCCCGGCATTGTAGAAGGAAAACGCGCGCAACCCTTCGACCACCGATGCAATATCGGCGTCATCGAACACCAGAACCGGGGCCTTGCCGCCCAACTCCAGATGGGTGCGCTTTACGGTCTTGGCGGCGGCATCCAGCATTTTGCGGCCCGTCGCCACATCGCCAGTCAGGCTGATCATGTCGACGCCGGGATGGTTGATCAGGTGGTTGCCCACAGTTTGGCCCCGGCCCGTGACCACATTCACTACACCTTCGGGCAGTTCTTCGGCCAGAATGCGTGCCAGCTTCAGGGCGGTCAGCGGGGTCTGTTCGCTGGGCTTGAATATCACCGTATTGCCCGCGCCAATCGCCGGGGCCAGCTTCCACGCCATCATCATCAGCGGATAGTTCCACGGCGCGATGCTGGCCACCACGCCCACCGGGTCGCGGCGGATCATGCTGGTGTGGCCCGCAAGGTATTCTCCCGCAAGCGCGCCATGCTGGGTGCGAACCGCCCCGGCGAAGAAGCGATAGCAATCGACAATCGCCGGAATTTCGTCATTCCGGGCAGCATTGATCGGCTTGCCGCAGTTCAGGGCCTCCAGCATGGCAAAGCCTTCGGCCTCCGCCTCGATCCTGTCGGCGATGCGCAACAGCGCGGTGGACCGCTCGGCCGGGGTGGTGCGCGACCAATGGTCAAACGCCTTGCGTGCGGCGGCAACAGCGCGGTCAACTTGCGCGGTCGAAGCCTCTGCCACGTCCAGAATCAACCCTCCGGTGCGTGGGTTCAGGACAGGTTCGGCCGTTTCGGTTCCGGCTTCTAGCGCGGAACCGATCAGAAGATCGGTGGCAATGGTCATGGTTTCCTCCGGTTATTTTCCCGATCCGGCCACGTCAGAGCCGTTGCGGGTAAGGGTATAGGCAAGCAGGATCGGAATGACGGTCGCCGCAAAGACCAGCATCGCCACCACATTGGTGACAGGCCTTTGGCGCGGGCGGATCAACTCTTCCAGCATCCAGATCGGGATTGTCGATTGCTGGCCGGCGGTGAAGGTGGTGACGATCACCTCATCAAACGACAGGGCAAAGGCCAGCATGCCCCCCGCCAGCAGGGCGGTGCCAAGGTTGGGCAGCAGCACATGGCGGAAGGTCTGGAAGGCATTGGCGCCAAGGTCGGCTGATGCTTCCAGAATACCGCCCGACAGGCGGCGGAACCGCGCGACGGCGTTGTTGTAGACGATGACGATGCAGAAGGTGGCATGGCCAAGGATGATGGTCAGGGTCGAAAAGGGTATCCCCATCTCGCCAAAGGCGGTGCGCAGAGCGATGCCGGTGATGACGCCGGGCAACGCGATGGGCAAGAGGATCAGCAGGCTGATCTGTTCGCGGCCAAAGAAGCGGGCCTTCGACATGGCGGCAGATACCAGCGTGCCAAGGATCAGCGCCACGGCGGTTGCAACCGTGGCAACCTGAAGCGAAAGCCAGAAAGCCTCCCATATGTCGGGGCGTGCCCAGGCCACGGCGAACCATTTCGTGGTCAGGCCGGGCGGCGGGAAGGCATAGCTGCGCTCCTCGGTCGTGAAGGCGTAAAGAAAGATCAGGGCGATCGGCAGGTGCAGGAACAACAGGCCCAGACCGGCGGCAATGCGCAGCGAAAGAGAGGCGCGTTCAGAGTGCATCGAACGCCCCCGCGCGTTTGGCAAAGCCCAGATAGGTCAGCATGATCAGGATCGGCACCACGGCAAAGGCGGCGGCAAGCGGCGTGTTTCCGGCGGTGCCCTGCAACTGATACACAGCCATGCCGATAAAGCTGGCCGAATTGCCGATGATCTGCGGAATGATGTAGTCGCCCAAGGTCAGCGAAAAGGTAAAGATCGACCCGGCGATCACCCCCGGCATGGCCAGCGGCAGAACCACGGTGCGAAAGGTTTGCGCGCGTGTGGCGCCTAGGTCGGCGGAAGCCTCCAGCATCGATGTCGGCACCCGCTCCAATGAGGCCTGCATCGGCAGGATCATGTAGGGCAGCCAGACATAGGTGAAGACCAGGAACATGCCGATATAGCTGGTGGACAGTGACCCGCCGCCGATCACCGGAAGGGACAAGGCGGCGTTCAGCAGGCTGGAGGTGCCGGTGGCGCCAGCAGCCCAGGTGACGATGCCTTCTTTCGCCAGGATCAGCTTCCAGGCATAGACCTTGACCAGATAGCTGGACCACAGGGGCAGCATGACGCCCAGATAGAACACCGCCTTCCAGCGGCCCTTGGCGAAGCGGGCGGCGAAATAGGCAATGGGAAAGGCGATCAGCGCCGCCCCAAGGGTAACAGCCGTGGCCATCAGCAGGGTGCGGATGATGATGTCCAGGTTCGCAGCCCGGAACAGTTCGGCATAGGTTTTCAGGGTGAATTCCGGCACGACCATGCCGGAAAACTCGTCAATCGAGTAAAAGCTCTGGATCAGCAGGCCGAACAGCGACCCTAGGTAGACCACGCCCAGCCACAGCAGCGGTGGGGCCAGCAGCAGGCCCAGCAGCAAGCGGGGGCGGCGCCAGAACAGGGCGGTCAGCCGGTCGGGCAGGTCCCTTGCGGTCAAGATGGCGGGGGCGGGCATCAGGCACCTGCCATGATGTGCAGGGCGGAGGGGTCAAAGGCGATGGCCGTTTGCGCGCCGGGTACGGGCAGGGTCTGGCCCGCAGGCACCAGTGCGGCCAGTTCGGTGCCGCCGATGTCCAGCACCACGCGCGTGCCGCTGCCCAGATAGCGCAGGGCGGTCACAGTGGCGGTGACGGGGCCGGTGGCGGCAAGGCGCGTTACCTCTGGCCGCAGGCTGGCCCATTCTTCCGGCCCGCCCAAGGCGCGGGTCAGGGCGGGGGGAAGCACGTTGGACGAGCCGACGAAATCCGCGACAAACCGGGTGGCGGGACGGTTGTACACCGCCTCTGGCGTGCCGATCTGGGCGATCTTGCCATCGTTGAAGACGGCAAGGCTGTCGGCCATCGACAGGGCCTCGTGCTGGTCATGGGTGACGAAGACAAAGGTGATGCCAAGACGCTGTTGCAGCGCCTTCAACTCATCCTGCATCGCCTCGCGCAGCTTCAGGTCCAAGGCGCCAAGGGGTTCGTCCAGCAGCAGGACGCGAGGTTCGTTCACCAGCGCACGGGCAAGGGCGACACGCTGCCGCTGCCCGCCCGAAAGCTGACCGGGCTTGCGGTCGCCATAGCCCGCCAGCTTGACAAGGGACAGCATTTCCTCTGCCTTTTCATGGCGTTGGGTTTTTCCGATGCCCTTGACCATCAGCCCATAGCCCACGTTGTCGCGCACGTTCATATGCGGAAACAGCGCGTAGTCCTGAAAGACGGTATTGACGTTGCGCAGATGGGGCGGGGTGTTCGACACATCCTCGCCAAAGATGCGGATCGTGCCGGAGCTGGGCGATTCAAAGCCCGAGATCAGCCGCAAGCAGGTGGTCTTGCCCGACCCGGAAGGGCCTAGCATGGCAAAGAAAGACCCTTCGGCAATGGTCAGGTCAACACCATCAACGGCGCGGACCGGGCCGAAATGGCGGGTGACTTGGGCGAATTCTACGGCGGCGGGCATGGCTTTCCAGTCATAGCAAACCCCTTCCCAGCCCTCCCCAGTCAGGGGGAGGGGCGCGCGGGTGGTTGGGGCGGTGAGATAGCCCTCCCCTGTAAAGGAGAGGGTCGAAACGGGCGTCAGCGCCCGCCGATCACGGCGATGTAGTCCGACACCCAGCGGTAATAGGGCACGCATTCACCCTGTTCGCATTTGGTGGTCGGCGTGGTCCAGAAGTGGATCTTTTCAAAATCGTCCATGCCATTCGCGGTGCAGCCTTCCTTGGTCTGCATCCCAGACTTGTCGGTGCAGGCCTCTGGCACCACCGGGTTCGACCCGAACCAGGTGGACAGATCCGATTGAAGGTTCGAATTCAGCGTGTGCTCCATCCACTTGTAGGCGCAATTGGGGTGCGCCGCCTCGGCATGCAGCATGGTGGTGTCGGCCCAGCCCGTTGCACCCTCTTCCGGAATGGTCGAGGCGATGGGCATTTTCTCCGAAATCAGCAGGTTCACCTGGAACGGCCAAGAGGACGAGGCAACGACGCCTTCATTCTTGAAGTCATCCATCTGGATATAGGCGTCATGCCAATAGCGGCCCACCAAAGTGCGCTGGCCGCGCAGCAGGTCCAGCGCCGCCTTGTACTGGTCTTCGTTCAGCTGGTAGGGGCTTTTGATGCCCAGGTCCGGCTTGTGCGCCATCAGATACAGCGCCGCATCGGCAATGTAGATCGGGCCGTCATAGGCCTGCACCCTGCCTTCGTTCGATTTGCCGTCGGGCAGATCCTGCTTTTCAAACACCACGTTCCACGATTTCGGCGCCTCTTTGAACACGTCCGTGTTGTACATCAGCACGTTCGGCCCCCACTGGTAGGGCACGCCGTAATGCACGCCATCGACGGTGAACCATGGCGCATCCTTCAGCCGGGCGTCGACCTTGGACCACGAGGGGATCAGATCGGTGTTGATCGGCTGCACCCGCTTGCCCGCCACCAACCGCAAGGATGCGTCGCCCGAGGCGGTCACAAGGTCAAATCCGCCCTCGTTCATCAGCGCGACCATCTCATCGCTGGTGTTCGCAGTTTTCACATTCACCTTGCAGCCAGTGTCGGCTTCGAACTTGGTGACCCAGTCATAGGCTTTGTCGGTATCGCCACGCTCGACATAGCCGGGCCATGCCACGATATCCAATTGGCCTTCGCCATCGCCCACGGCGGTCATCTGGGCCAGCGCCGGGCCAAGGCCAACGGCCAGTGCCAGAATCGTCGTGCCCATCAGCTTCATGGTTTTCATCCGCAATCTCCCTGAGGTTTCGCGCCAGAACGCAGCCGGATTCCCGGTCATGCACCAAAGGTGCGGGGGCTGCTGAAGTTTCGCAATAACAAAACGCGGATGCGTTCCATCGGAAAATCCGATGGGTCAGCGGCTAGGCAACGAGTCCTGCGCCGAGCGGACAAAGTTAAACGCCGCGGCAGACAACGGTGCCCCCCTGCGCCACGCCAGACCAACCTGAACCGAGGGCAGATCGCCCGAAACATCGCGAATGCCGATGCGGTCGCCTTCCAGTGACCACGGGCGATAGACAAGGCTGGGCAAAATGGCCAGGCCGGCCCCGGTGGCAACCAGGCTGCGAACGGCCTCTACGCTGCGAGTGCGAAAGGCGATCTTGGGTTTGATGGCCAGCGCCCCCATCAGGCGGCGGGTGGATTCCTCGATCTCATCCACCATCAATTGAATCAGAGGCTGGCCCGCCAGCTCATCCAGCGCGATGCTTTCCTGATCGGCCAGCGGGTGGCCCAGCGGCAGCCACAGCCGATAGGGCGACACCAGCAGCGTTTCGACATGCATCGCCATGCGGTCCTTGACGGACGAGGTCAGCAGCACCGCAACATCCAGTTCACCCCCGATCAGCAGATGTTGCAGATAATCGCCCGAATCCTCGATCACGTTCAGTTCCACCTGTGGAAAGGCGCGGCGAAAGCGTTGCAGGATGTCGGACAGCACATAGCCCGCAACAAGGCTTGTCACGCCCAGCGACAAGCGGCCCGTCACCGGCGCCTCATCGCGGAACGTGGTGCGGGCGGTCGCCACGTCGGACAGAATCTGCCGGGCGTGGCGCAAAAAGGCGCTGCCCTTGTGGGTGATCAGCAGGCCGCGCGCCTGCCGTTCGAACAGTTCCACGCCAAGGTCATCCTCCAGCGCGCGGATGGCTTCCGTCACCGAGGATTGCGAGATCGACAGCGCCCGCGATGCCCCCGAAACCGACCCCGCCTCTGCCGCAGCGACAAAGAACTGCAACTGGCGCAGCGTGAACGCCATCAGACCGCAGCGGCCAGCAGGGCGGGCCGTGCCCCGGCCACCAGCTTGTGATAGGTCGCCAGCCTGCCGGGCGTGAAATGCCCCGGGTCCGCCAGCAGGTTAACCGTCAACCGCACCACGCCCTGATCATCCGCGACCGGAATGTTGCAGGCAGAGCCAAGACCCATCGAGGTGATCAGCTCATGGTCAAAGAAATGCTTGGCAAATTCGGGTGCGGTATTGGCGACAAAGGTGTTCTTTTGCTCGATGCAATTGATGAACCATTCGTCGCGGGTCTGCGGTTTGGTGCCTTGCAGCGGGTATTCCGCAGGGTGAGAGGTATAGCTGCGCCAGACCAGCGCGCGCTCGGGGTCCAGCACGGTGATGGTGAACAGGATGGTGCCTAGTTCGGCGCAGGCGTGGTGCAGATCGGCTTCAGCAGACATGAGGGACAACTCCGTTTGCCGCATCCGATCACGCGGGCGCCTGCGCTGCAAGGCTGGACCTGCCGCGCATTACGCGACCGGATGACGCCCCACGGCCACGACGCTCCACTCTGGCGCGGAGGGGGGCAACTCCGGCAGCGCCCCTTCGCAAAAGAACAGCCGGGTCAGGACGGGAATGGCTGGTGCCTCGATCTCGGCCAGCGCCTGCCAATGCAGGGCAAAGCCCTCGGCCAGCAGGCCTTCGGCATAAAAGGCCAGCTCTTCTGCATCCAGCATCGCCTCTTCGTCGTCCTGCGCCTGCCAGCCGGTGGCTTCCCACCAGATCACTTGACCCTCCATATCCGGGAACTTTGTCGCCAGCCGTGCAAGCGGGGCAAGGCAGGCTTCGAAAGGAGAGGGGGCACGCGCCATATTTCTATATTTCCTATCAATCTCAAACTCTTGCTGCGGCTCGCGTGAACCGGCGCTGCGCGGCAATTTCTGCAGGATTTCTGCGCAGCATCGCCCGCAGGTCTAGCCGCGCATCATCGCCAGCCGGATCAGCGCCCGTTCCATCACCGCCATCAGTGGTGCCCTGGTCGAAGACCGCAGCGTAAGATCGGTATCAACCAAAAGCGCAATCGCCTTTTCCAGCGCCCGTATCCCCCAGGCCTGCGCTTGCCGCCCCATCGCGTCTTTCTGGCGGAAATTCACCTTCGCCCTTTGAATGCCCGACATCGCACCGCCGGGGTCGCTGGCCGCCGCATGAAGCACACGGAAATGCCGCAGCGCCATGATGCACAGCGTGACGGGCAGGGTGCCCTGCCCCTCCAGCCGCCGCAACAGGGGGCCTATCACGCCCGCCCGCCCGTCGGCTACGGCGCTGATCAGATCGTCCACCTCTGCCTCGATCGTGGCGGGGGCCATCGCGCCCACTTCGGTCGCGGTCAACGCGCTGTCATCACCCCATTTATACAGCGCGATCTTGTCCAGTGTCTGGCGAAAATCGCCGGGGTCAAGGTTGCGCGCCAGTGTGGTCAGGTCGGCCATCGCTGCCGGTTCAATTCGGGTCAGCCCGGACTTCTTGAGCGCATCCTCAATCTCTTCGCGGCCCGGCGGTTCATCATAAAGCCCGATGCTGACGGCATGGGGATGCTTGTCGAACAGTGTTTTCAGCGTCGATTTGGCCGTCAGCGACCCGGCAGTCACCACAATTGCGGCATCACCGGCCCGCCAGTCTTTCATTGCCGCGCTGATGGTTTCGGTCAGGCTGTCGGTTGCATCCTCGACAAAGGCAACGCGCTGGCCGGGGAAAAACCCGATCTCGCGGGTGGCATCTGCCAAAAGCGAGGCATCCTTGCGCAGATCGGCCCCCGAAATGCGCGACAGCCGCATTTCGCCCTCGCCCAGCGGACCGATCAGCGCCGCAATCGCCTCTTGCCGTTTCAGCGCCACGCGCATGGCATCGGCGCCAAAAATCAGCAGCCCGGCCTTGGAGGGATCGGGCCGCGCACAATATCGCGCGGCCTCGGCACCCTTCAGGATCATTTCATCCACGCCCCGGCGGTGGCCAGCATGCGCTGCACGATTTCATCCGCCAGAATGATCATCAGCCGCCGCCGCGCATCCTCTTCCGCTGCGACGCCCGCCACGGTTGATCCGGTCGCCGACCAAGAGGTGAAGTTTTCAACCCGACCGCCGGTGACCCGCTGCGTGGTGGCGTGGTCGGTCAGCGTCCAGTCGATGCTGCCGGTCAGATTATAGCGGGTTATGGTGTTGTCGGGCGTATAGCCGACGCCGATCGGCTCGATTCGGATGGTATAGGCCAGATCATAGCGGGCATCGCGCGGGCGGCTAAGCCGCTGTTCGATCCGGTCCACGAAATCGAAAGCATCCTTGTCGGCCGGATCATTCACCCGCACCTTGCCGCGCAGGCCCTCGGCCACGCCGCCCGGCCCATAGGCGGGCCGAAAGCCGCAGGCGGCCAGCGCCAACGGCATCAGGATCAGGCTGCGGCGTTCAAGCGCCAAGGGGTCACGCGACGACATTGATGATACGGCCCGGCACGACGATGATCTTCTTCACCGGCTGACCGGCAAGGAACTTGATCACATCCTCATCCGCCAGCGCGATCTTTTCAACCTCTGCCGCAGGCATATCCTTGGGCACGCGGATTTCGGCCCTGCGTTTGCCGTTGATCTGAATGGGCAGGGTTACGCTGTCATCAATCAGTAGCGCCGGGTCGGCCTTGGGCCAGGGGGCGGTGGCGCACAGGCCCGCGCCGCCCTGATAAGACCAGATCGATTCGGCGATAT
>CALRKX020000024.1:0-12498 GCA_943368305.1 Erythrobacter sanguineus | reverse complement strand
TTCAACGCCAACTCGTCCCATCCGTTTGAAAACCCCTCGGCCTTGTCGAACATGCTGGCAATCTGGGCCATGCTGATCGTCTCGGCGGCGCTGCCCCTGACCTTTGGCCGCATGGTCGGGTCAGAGCGGCAGGGCTGGGCGATCCTGTCGGCCATGGCGATCCTGTTGATTGGCGGGGTGGCCCTGGTCTACTGGGCCGAAGCCTCTGGGAACCCACTGTTGACGGCCTTGGGTGTGGACCCGGCGATGGGCAACATGGAGGGCAAAGAGGTTCGCTTCGGGCAGTCCATGTCGGCCCTTTTTGTGGCGGTGACCACGGGTCTGTCCTGCGGGGCGGTCAATACGATGCATGACAGTCTGACGCCCTTGGGTGGGCTGGTGCCCATGCTTCTGATCCAGTTGGGCGAGGTATTGCCGGGCGGTGTCGGTTCGGGGCTTTACGGAATGGTGGTCTTTGCCGTCCTTTCGGTGTTCGTGGCCGGGCTTATGGTCGGGCGGACGCCGGAATTCCTTGGCAAGAAGATCGAGGCGCGCGAGATCCGGATGGCTGTGCTGGCCGTGCTGATCCTGCCTCTGGTCATCCTTGGCTTCACCGCCGTGTCGGCCATGCTGCCCGCAGCCTTGGCCAGCCTGAACAACGCGGGCCCGCACGGGTTGAGCGAGCTTCTCTATGCCTACTCCTCGGCAGCCGGTAACAATGGTTCGGCCTTTGCCGGGCTGAATGCCAATACACCATGGTTCAACACCACCCTTGGCATCGCGATGGTTTTGGGTCGGTTCGCCTATGTCTTGCCGGTTATGGCAATGGCGGGGTCACTGGGCGCCAAGACCCGCGTTCAGGCCTCGGCAGGGACGTTCCCCACCACATCCGCCCTGTTCGTGGGGCTGCTGGTCGGGGTCATCCTGATTCTGGGTGGCCTGCAATTCTTCCCGGCCCTTGCCCTGGGGCCCATCGTGGAACACGTGCTGATGCACGCTTCCGCAACTTTTTGACGGAGCACTGTCATGTCCACAACCGTTTCTCCGGCCCTGTTTGACCGCGCAATAGTGTTGCAGGCGGCCCGCGATGCCGTCTTCAAACTCGACCCGCGCAAACTGATGCGCAACCCGGTCATCTTCGTCACCGAGGTTGTCGCGGCGCTGGTCACCTTTCTGTGGCTGCGTGACTTGCTGCATGGCAGCGGCGCGCTTTGGTTCTCCGGCCAGATCGCGGCGTGGCTTTGGTTTACCGTGCTGTTCGCTACCTTCGCTGAAGCCGTCGCCGAAGGGCGGGGCAAAGCTCAGGCGGCCAGCTTGCGCCAGTCGCGCAGCGATGTGCAGGCCAAGTTGCTGCTGCATCCAGACATGCAGGACGGGCTTTACGAACTGATCAATGCCCAGACCTTGAAGCGCGACGCAGTGGTCCTGGTCGAGGCGGGCGACGTAATCCCGCTGGACGGCGAGATCATCCAGGGCGTCGCCGCCATCAACGAGGCCGCCATTACCGGCGAAAGCGCCCCGGTGATCCGCGAGGCGGGCGGTGACCGGTCTGCCGTCACTGGGGGCACCACGGTCCTGTCGGATGCCATTCGCGTGCGCATCACTGCCGCCCCGGGCGAGACCTTCATCGACCGGATGATTGCTCTGGTCGAGGGCGCCGAACGGCAAAAGACCCCGAACGAGTTGGCGCTTTCGGTGCTGCTATCTGGAATGACGCTGATATTCCTGATCGCCATGGTCACGCTGTGGGGGCTGGCGGGCTATTCCGGCACCAAGCTGTCGGTCGTGGTGCTTGTGGCTTTGTTGGTGACGCTGATCCCCACTACAATCGGTGGGCTTTTGTCGGCCATCGGCATCGCGGGCATGGACCGGCTGATCCGGTTCAACGTCATCGCCACGTCCGGTCGCGCGGTCGAGGCTGCGGGCGATGTGGACACGCTTTTGCTGGACAAGACCGGCACAATCACTTTCGGCAACCGGATGGCTACCGAATTCATCGCGTTGAGCGGGGTCAGCGCGGCCGAACTTGCCAACGCCAGCCTGTTGGCCAGCATGGGAGACGAGACGCCGGAAGGGCGCAGCATCGTAGCCCTGGCAAAATCGGACTTTGGTTTGCAAGAGCAGGACATGCTCGGCGCAGGTCTGGTGCCGTTTGCCGCACAGACTCGGATTTCCGGTCTGGATATTGCCGGGCGGTCCATCCGCAAGGGGGCTGTGGACTCCATCCTGCGCTTTGCAGGCATTGCGGGCGAGCATGCCCCGGCCGAATTCCGTCAGGCGGTGGACCGTGTTGCGCGGTCGGGCGGAACGCCCCTCGCCGTGGCGGACGGCACGCGGCTCTTGGGCGTGATCCACCTGAAGGATGTGATCAAGCCCAACATCCGCGAACGCTTTGCCGCCTTGCGTGCCATGGGCATCCGCACTGTGATGGTGACCGGAGACAACCCGGTGACCGCCGCCGCCATCGCATCTGAAGCCGGGGTGGATGATTTCATCGCCGAGGCGACGCCAGAGGACAAGCTGGCCTATATCCGTCGCGAACAGACCGGCGGTAGGCTTATCGCCATGTGCGGCGACGGCACCAATGACGCCCCGGCGCTGGCGCAGGCCGATGTCGGGGTGGCGATGCAAAGCGGAACCCAGGCCGCGCGCGAAGCGGGCAACATGGTTGACCTCGACAGCAGTCCCACCAAGCTGATCGAGATCGTCGAGATTGGTAAACAGTTGTTGATGACCCGGGGATCGCTGACGACATTCTCGATCGCCAATGATGTGGCGAAGTATTTCGCCATCCTGCCTGTGCTTTTCGTGGCGACCTATCCCGAAATGGCGGCTCTGAATGTAATGGGTCTCGGCTCGCCACAATCGGCAATCCTGTCGGCGGTGATCTTCAATGCGCTGATCATCGTGGCGCTGATTCCACTGGCCCTTCGCGGTGTGCCCTATCGCCGGGTTGGCGCGGCGGCCCTCTTGCGGCGCAACCTGGCTGTCTATGGGCTGGGCGGTCTGGTCCTGCCTTTCATCGGCATCAAGGTCATCGACCTCGTCGTCACCGCCCTGCATCTGGCTTGAGGAGCTTGTCCATGTTCACTCATCTTCGCCCCGCCTTTGTCCTTCTTGTGCTGTTCACCCTGCTGTTGGGGCTGGCCTATCCTTTGGCCATTACCGGCGTTGCCGGGTTGGCCTTCCCCGACCAGGCCTCCGGCAGCCAGCTGCGCAAGGGTGATCTGCTGATCGGTTCGGCACTGATCGGTCAGGCCTTTACTTCGGATGACTACTTCCACCCCCGGCCCTCGGCCGCTGGATATGATGCGATGGCGTCGGGCGGGTCGAACCTTGGCCCGTTGTCGCAAAAGTTGATCGGGCGGGTTACGGGCGATCTGGCCCTGTTGCCGGAGCCGCACCCGGTGCCGACCGATGCTGTAACCACGTCTGCTTCGGGTCTGGACCCCGACATCTCGCCGGAAAACGCACGCGCGCAAGTGGCGCGGGTGGCGGCGGCCCGCAACATGGCCGCAGACAAGGTGGCAGCACTGGTCGCAGATCACACCACCGGGCGGCAGTTTGGTTTCATCGGAGAGCCACGGGTGAACGTGCTGGCCCTGAACCTCGCGCTCGACAAGCTGTCGGCAAATTGACCAGATGGGGAAATGAGCGATAACGACAGCGCCCCCAAACGGCCCGACCCGGACGCTCTGCTCGCCTTGAGCAGGGCCGACAGGCCGGGCCGTCTGAAGATATTTCTCGGGGCAGCGCCGGGGGTCGGCAAGACCTATGCCATGCTGGCAGAGGCTAACCGCCTTAAGGCCGACGGTCGGGATCCGGTTCTCGGCTTGATCGAGTCCCATGGCAGGAAAGAGACCGAAGCCCTGATGCAGGGCTTGGAAGTTTTGCCGCGCAGGCGGATCGAGTACCGAGGGCAAATCTTAGAAGAGTTCGATATTGATGCGGCTCTCATGCGCCAGCCCAGTCTGTTGGTGGTTGATGAACTGGCCCACACCAATGCGCCGGGCTGCCGACACCCCAAACGCTGGCAAGATATCAAGGAGTTGCTGGACGCCGGGATCGATGTCTGGACTGCGCTGAACATCCAGCATCTTGAAAGTTTGGCCGATGTGGTGGCGCAGATCACGGGTGTCACGGTGCGCGAGACCGTGCCCGACAATATCCTGCAAACGGCGCAAGATGTGGTTCTGGTTGACATCACGCCTGACGAACTGATCGCGCGATTGAAGGCCGGCAAGATTTACCTGCCGCAGACAGCCCTGAGGGCGACCGAGAACTTTTTCACACCCGGCAACCTGACCGCATTGCGCGAACTGGCACTACGCCGCACCGCGGACCGGGTCGAAGACCAGATGACGCAGATATTGCGGCAAAAGGCCATCGAAGGCCCGTGGGGCACGACAGAGCGCCTCCTGGTCTGCGTCGGCGCGGATGAAGGGGGAGAACGGCTGGTACGTCAGGCGGCCCGGTTGGCGTCGTCACTGAACGCGGGCTGGACCGCCGTGACCCTAACCCGCCCTGGCCTGTCCGCCGATCCCGCGCGGGAGCGGTTGATTTCAAACGCATTGTCGCTGGCCGAGAGTCTTGGCGCGGAGGTTCAAAGACTGACCAGCGAAAACTTCGCCCAAGATATCCTGCGCATTGCCCGCCGGGAAAACGTGACCCAGATTGTCGTGGGGCGCAGGCCATCACGGATGCTATTTCAGCGGTTTGCCCGCTCCTTGCCAGATGAGCTTCTGCGGCAGGCAGGCGAAATCCGTGTCATGGTGATGCCTCTGGTCGTCACCGTCGCGGTTGGCCCGACATTTGGCACCCGTTTAATTGCCTGGGCGGGGCACCCAGGATTCCTGTTCGATCTGGGTCTTGCCATATTTGGCGCCGGACTTGGGACGGCTGTCGGCATGGGACTGGATGCCGTAATGGAATTACCCAATCTCTCGATGGTCTTTCTGGTCAATGTTCTGGCCTGTTCGGCCCTGAGGGGCACAAGGTCGGCCGTGCTGGCCGCAGTCCTGTCTTTCGTTGCCTACAATTTCTTCTTCATCGACCCGGTCCACACGATGACCGTTGCAAAACCACACGAGTTTTTTGCGCTGCTGATCTTTCTTGTTGTCGCAACCTTGACCGGGTCATTGACCGGGCGTGTTCGCGCCCAGGCTCGCGCAGCGATGGATCAGACGCGCGTGATTGAGGCGCAGGCGGCCTTTTCGCGCAAGCTGGCCGCCGCCTCGACCGAGGATGACGTGCTGTGGGCGACGGCCACACAGGTCCACACCATGCTGGGTGGCAAGGCCATCCTTCTGGCCCCCGAGGGCGGCGAGTTGTTGGCACGGGCCGCCTGGCCACCTGATGAACTGGCTGATCCGACGGAATTGACCGCCGCGCGCTGGGCACTGGAAAAGAGCGAGGTCGCCGGATGGCGCACCGGCACGCTGCCCAATATCCGATTTCGATTCCAGCCCCTGATCACGTCGCGCCGCGTGGTTGCGGTTCTTGGTTTTGAGCCGCTGGACCATGACGCGCCCATGTCAGCCGAGGATGAGACCACCTTGGCGGCGCTTGCGGAACAAGCGGCCATCGCACTGGACCGCGCGCTTCTGGTGCGTGAGTCGGTCAAGGCGGCAGCGCTCCAGGAAAACGAAAACATCCGCGACGCCCTGTTGGCCTCGCTTAGCCACGACCTGCGCACCCCTTTGGCCGCCATCACAGGATCCGTCTCGACCCTGCAGCAGGCGGGTACCGCTCTGCCCGAGGACCGGAGAGGAGACCTGCTGCAAACCATCCAGCAGGAGGCCGGGCGGCTGAACCGTTTTGTCACCAATCTTCTGGAGATGAGCCGGATCGAGTCGGGCGCCGTCAAGATGAAGCGTGACTGGGTCGACGTGGGAGATGCCATCCGCGCCGCCGCCGAACGCTGCGCCAAGGCGCATACAACCCGCAAAACCAGGATCAGCCTTGCCTCCGATCTACGCTTTGTGCGCGGTGATCAGGATCTTCTGGGCCAGGTTGTTTTCAACCTGCTCGACAATGCCCATAAGTATTCGGATGAGGGTGAAGTTGCCGTTCACGCCCGCAACGAGGGGGACCAAGTGGTGATCAGCGTGTCGGACGAGGGGCCAGGGATCAGACCGGCGGACCTGGAGCGCATCTTCGAGAAGTTCTATCGCGGTGGCGGGACCGACAGGCGCAAACCCGGCACGGGCCTGGGCCTGTCGATCTGCAAGGGGCTGGTGCAAGCAATGGGCGGGACGATTCAGGCTGAAAGCCCGGCGGCGCGGCGGCGCGGCACGCGCCTGATCGTGCGCCTGTCTGCAGCGGAATTGCCGCCCGACGATGGGTCTGCAAGATGACCCTCAAACTCATTCTGGTCGTGGACGACGACCCGCAAATCCAGACCATGCTGCGCATCGGGCTGGAAAGTGCGGGCTATGAAACCCGAGCTGCAATGACCGGACAAGAGGCTGTGCGGCTGGCGGCCTCTATCGCACCGGATGCCATCCTTCTGGACTTGGGTCTGCCTGACCGGGACGGCAAGGACGTGCTTGCCGACATTCGCGCCTTCTCTCACGTTCCGATCATCATCCTGTCCGCGCGTGATCGCGAGGCTGAAAAGGTTGCAGCCCTTGATCTTGGCGCCGATGACTATCTGGAAAAACCTTTCGGAATCAGTGAATTGCAGGCACGCCTGCGGACTGCGGCCCGGCACGCCAGTCGTGAGAAGGGCGAACTCACCAGGGTCGAGGTTGGCGATCTGGTCATTGATCTCGACAAGCATCTTGTCATGCGCGCAAGCCAGCCCTTGCGACTGACGCCCAAAGAGTATGCCCTACTCGCGGTTCTTGCCCGCAATGCCGGGCGAGTTGTTACACATCGACAGATTCTGACCGCGATCTGGGGGCCAGCCCATCATGACGACACCCAGTATTTGCGCGTGTTCATCGGCCAACTGCGCGCCAAGATCGAACCTGACCCGGCCAATCCGACAATCATTCGAACCGAGGCAGGCGCAGGCTACCGGTTCTTGGCAACCTGAAGCCTGCACCCAAACGCAGGCACAAATGGACCGGGTCATTTTTGACCTGTGACCAGTTTTTCCTCCAAACGCGACTAACGTCGCACGGAGGAACCGAAGGATGTTGCAGCAAGCAAATCGCCCATTCGCCCGGACCTTGACGGCCAGGTAGCCATGGGCGATGCCCGACGCGACCGAGATCCGCAGCAGGGTGCGATACTGGAACGGCACATAGGTTCGCCTGCGATGCCAGGATCAGTCAGATCACCAGGGTGGCGGCGCAGGAAGTGATAGGCAACGCGGCGGCCAATGCCGTCAAATTCGATACGCTGACGGGTCAGCCCGGTCCCCCATCTTACGACCGCGTGGTGATCCGCCCGGGTGTGCAAGGCCAATCGGCCTGGTAATTCCATGACGGGCGACTTCAGGCCGTGGATGCGATCAACGAGCCCCGCGTATTCATGGTTGCAAAACGGCTCTTGGAGTTCGGCGGAAATGTCGATCCTGAAAGGGTCACCAAACCCGACTTTGACTTGCGCGCCCTTTTATCCGGCTGAAAGGCAAATCATGGTTATGATCATCTTCGTCGAACCCGCAGGCCACTCGTGTCTTGCCTGCCAGATGAAAGTCATACCAGAGATTGCAGGCTTGATGCTGCAAATCCCCGAGAAACAGGCCTGAAGAACACCCCGGCACAGAGGAGGCTACGACGCGCGGCAAACACCTTGGCGCCAGATCGCCTTGCGGCATCAATTGGCGTTCCGGCAAGGGTCATTCTGGCCTTTGGACAGGCCGTTTCCCACCGGGAAACCCGATCGGCCTTTCCGCCGACACTGCCCTTGGGGCAATGGGCGGTCGAGCTTCATGACTGTGCCCAGCCTTGCGCGCCTTCTGGATTCCCCCGGCGAAAGGCAGGCAGGGCCGGGATACTCTCACGCGCCTAGCCCCTCCGAGGGGTGTCTGAACCGATTACAGCCAATCATATTCTCTGGGTTTCCGCTGAGCATGCTTCGAGACAGAGCGACGCAGGATGCGGGAAGGTGATGCAATTCGTCCAAGGACGCCCTCGCCATGACCCGCCGTTACATTTATGTTGGACTTGCAGAGAGTTACCCCGATCTGAAAAGCCTCTGGGCTGACTGTAAAAGATCGAGGGGCATGATTTCCAACGCGCTGCAAGACGGTGCTGGACGATTTCGCCCGCAAAGCGTTCGAGACGGGGGGCGAAGGTTGGGGGCGGAATGAAGATGCAGACCGACGTGCGGGGCTTGCCTGCGGGAATCTGGGTGCTTGGCCTGGTTTCGATGCTGATGGATGTCTCGTCAGAGATGATCCATGCGCTGTTGCCGCTCTATCTGACCGTGGGTTTGGGGGCTTCGGCGCTGGCGGTCGGGATTATCGAAGGCATCGCAGAAGCGACAGCAGCAATCACCAAGGTCTTTTCGGGCGCCCTGTCCGACAGGATCGGGCGGCGAAAGGAATTGGCGGCCTTTGGCTATGGCCTGGCGGCATTTACCAAGCCGGTCTTTCCCTTGGCCTCGTCGCTGGGCTGGGTGGTGGCAGCCCGTTTCATCGACCGGGTGGGCAAGGGTATCCGAGGCGCGCCGCGAGATGCGCTTGTGGCGGACCTCGCCCCCGAAGGGCGCCGCGGCGCTGCCTTTGGCTTGCGTCAGTCGCTGGACACTTTGGGGGCCTTTGTCGGCCCGCTTCTGGCGATCACGCTCATGTGGGCCTTTGCCGATGATTTCCGCGCTGTCTTCTGGCTGGCGGTCATTCCGGGGTTTCTCGCGCTTGCCCTGATCCTGTTTGCCGTGCGCGAACCACCGCGCCCTTCGGGTCTGCGTAAAGTCAGGACCCCCCTGTCGAGGGCCGAGTTGCGGCTTTTGGGGGGGATGTATTGGGCCGTTGTCGGGGTGGCTTCCATCTTCACCCTCGCGCGGTTCTCCGAGGCTTTTCTGATCCTGCGGGCGCAGGAGGTGGGTCTGGCCCTGATGCTGGTGCCGATGGTTCTGGTGGTGATGAACGCGGTCTATGGGCTGACTGCCTGGCCTGCGGGCGTTATGGCCGACAAGATGAGCCGTCCGGCGCTTCTCTTGGCCGGACTTGGTGTTCTGGTGTTGGCGGATCTGATCCTGGCGCTGGCGCCGGGCTTGGTCGGGCTTGGCCTTGGCGTCGCCCTTTGGGGGCTGCACATGGGGCTGACACAGGGACTGCTTTCTGCCCTTGTGGCCGAGGCTGTTCCGGCAGAGCTGCGCGGCACCGCCTTTGGCATGTTCAACCTGATGACCGGAGTGACGCTTTTGCTGGCAAGCTTCATCGCCGGAGCCTTGTGGCAAGGACTGGGGTCCGAGGCAACGTTTCTTGCGGGTGCGGCGTTTGCCTCGATTGCCGGCCTTTGCCTCATTCCGCTTCGCCACAGGCTGGCATGACCGGCAGGGCGTTTCCAGTATTGCGGCGGTCGTTGACCCGATGATCAGCTTTGGGCTGCACGGGTGGCCACAGCGTTCCCGTGACCGGGAAATCTGAGCCATCAGCCGCGATCTGCGTGGCAAGGTCTCGTCGCGCTTGTTTGTTTCGCCGGGGGCGGTTGCCTGTAGACCCGCGGCAATAGCTCACGCCGCCCGCCCGGGCTTTGGTGCCAGACCGAGGGGCAGACTTTCGCGGCCCCCCTTTCCTCAATGCGCCAAAAGCGCCTCGGCGGCGCCCGGTCTGCCGTGTATCGCCAGCTTGTCCACAATGGTTTCAGAGGCGGCGTTCATGCCGATGATTTCAACCCCTATCCCGTGACGGCGAAACTTCAGCACCGCCAAGTCCAGCGCCTGTACCGACGAAATGTCCCAGATATGCGCCGCCGAGACGTCGATCACCACGCGGTCCAGCGCCTCTTTGAAGTCAAAGGCTGCCATGAAATCTTCGACCGAGCCGTAGAAAAGTTGTCCCTTCACCAGGTAGGTTCGCTCGCTGCCATCAGTGCTAACCGTGCTGGTCACGCCAAAAAGCTGGGCGATCTTGGCGGCAAAGAAGATGCCTGAAAGTAGCACGCCCAACAGCACGCCAATGGCAAGGTTATGGGTGTAGACCACTGCTGCCACCGTGGAGATCATCACCGCCGAGGACGACCGTGGATGGGTGCGCAGGTTCCTGATCGATGACCACGAAAAAGTGCCGACAGAGACCATGATCATGATCGCCACCAGAGCAGGCATCGGGATCTGGCTGACCCATTTTCCCAAAGCCACGCAGAAGATCAGCAGCATCACCCCGGCAAAACCACAAGACAGCCGTCCCCGCCCGCCGGATTTCACGTTGATCATGCTTTGCCCGATCATTGCGCAGCCCGCCATGCCGCCGATGAAGCCGGTGCAGGCATTCGCCAGACCCTGCCCGATACATTCCTGATCGCGGCTGGACCGGGTGTCGGTCAGCTCATCCACCAGATTCTGTGTCATCAGGCTTTCCAAAAGGCCCACAATCGCCACGGCCAGAGAATAGGGAAAGATGATCGCCAAGGTCTCCAGTGACAGTGGAATCCGGGGAATCAGGAACACCGGCAAAGTATCGGGCAAAGCGCCCATATCGCCCACGGTGCGCACATCCCAGCCAAAGAACATCGTCAATGCGGTCAGCACGATGATTGTTATCAAAGGAGAAGGCACGGCTTTGGTGAGATACGGGAACAGGTAAATGATCGCCAGACCGGCGGCCACCAGAACATAGGTCAGCCAGCTTACGCGGCTCGGGTCCAGTTCGGGCAGTTGCGCCATGAAGATCAGGATCGCCAGTGCGTTGACAAAGCCGGTCATCACCGATTTCGACACATAGCGCATGACAAACCCCAGGCGCAGCAGCCCCATGCCGATTTGCAACAGTCCGGCCAGCACCGTCGCCGCCAGCAGATATTGCAGCCCGTGATCCTTGACCAGCGTTACCATCAACACCGCAGTGGCCGCTGTCGCGGCAGAGATCATTTCGGGCCGCCCGCCTGCAATCGCCGTGATCACCGCGATGGAGAACGAGGCGTAGAGGCCAACCTTTGGGTCCACCCCCGCAATGATGGAAAAGGCAATCGCCTCGGGAATCAGGGCAAGAGCCACGACGAGGCCAGACAGCAGGTCCGCCTTGATGTTGCCGAACCATTGGTTGCGGTAAGCAGTCATCGAAATCATGTGAAATCCGTTCCAGACCGATCCGGCGGAATGCGCCGCATCGACAGAGCCAAAGTGTGTCTGACGGTTGTCCGGCGGATCGGCGGCCGGAAGAGCCAGCCGGGATTCGCACCCGGCTCCATGTTCGCTAGGGTGCGACATACTGACATTGGGGAAGATTGCAACCCCTGGGCCAATCCCCGGGCATAGTGACCAAGGCTGCCACGAGTACGGGATAGTCTCTGCGAGACAGCAAAACAGGGGTATTTCCTGTTGCCGCAGCCAACTGGGCCGGCTGAACCGTCAAGCCTGCATTCCGCCACAACTTTCGTGCGGCAAATGGTGGGCCAGAGCGCGCGCAAGAGAGGCCAGAGGGCCAGATGACGATGAAAGGCTTTCTTCGCAGGGGCCGATCCAGATGGTCGGGCGGATCGCTGTCATATGTCAGACAGCGCAATCCCGCGAGCGTTCGGTGTATCAGGGCCCCCTGGCCCGACCGGGGCATGTTGATGTGCAAGAGTGCCTCGCAGCGCATGCGCGCCTTGATCGACAGGGCGTTCCCATGTTGCGGTATCACGCAGATGCGGACCGCCCGCAGTCCGACAGCAGTTCCGCGCCGAAAGGACGGGCGACAAAACGGTAATGCCGGCAATCCTTGCCTGTCTGGACTTTCCCTGCTCTGCCCTGTCTGATGATAGGGGGGGAAGCAGGATGCTGAAACAGTTCACGGTCTCTGGGCTGGCGGTTCGGCTTGCAGCCATTGTTTCGGCTGTGGCGCTCAGTCTCGTGGCCAGCGCCTTCGCGATGGGTGGAGAGCGGGCGCAGACCCTGTTCCACCGCGCTTTCGCGAACCATCCGCTTTTGACTTCACTTGCCGTTCCCATGGTCTTTCTGGCCGTGGCTTGGGTCACGCGCCGGGTTAGCCCGGAGGCGCGGGGTTCCGGCATTCCGCAGGTCATGGCGGCGGCCCACAATCCACAGAAATCCGGCGCGTTGCTGTCGTTGCGCACCGCCTTTGCCAAATTCGCTGGGACAATCGCCATGCTGGGCGCAGGCGGCACAGTCGGGCGCGAGGGGCCGACCGTGCAGATTTCTGCCGCTGTCACGGTCGCGGTGCATCGGTTGTTCCGGGTGCCGGTCACCTCTGGGATCATCATCGCAGGGGGGGCAGCAGGTGTGGCGGCGGCCTTCAACACGCCGCTGGCCGGGGTTGCCTTTGCCATCGAGGAACTTGCGGCTGCCTATGAGCAGCGCCTGGCGGTGCTGGTCATGGCGCTGGTCATGATCTCGGGGCTCGTCAGCCTGGGGTTGAACGGCGATTACGTCTATTTCGGCGTGGTGACGACCTCTCTGACC
>CALRKX020000023.1:0-12630 GCA_943368305.1 Erythrobacter sanguineus | reverse complement strand
ATAGAGCCGATGGCCCCCGGTTCAACCCGCGAAAACAGGCTTTGACCAACCGGCGTAAACGAAATCGCCGGGTTGGCGATGGGGTCATGCCCTTCGCCATCGGCGCGCTTGGCACGCTTGGCCGCGATAGAGACCGGCGAGGCGGCGGCAGACATGCCATGCGCCACCTCAAAATTCGCCTCGCGGCAGAATTTGGCAAAGGCCATATCCGGGTCCATACCCAGATAGCGCGAATAAGACCGCACATAGCCCGCGATGAAACCGGGGGTTTCAAAGGCACCGACATCGGCGTTTTCAATCGCCGCGATATAGGTTGCCTTGATTTTCAGTTCGCGCTGGACGTCCAGCAGGGATTTGCCCAGCGTAGCCCGTTCGCCCCGCATCAGGTCGCCCAGACGCAGTTCGAAATCGTCGAACCCCTTCGGCTTGTCCGCCTCTGGCGCCGGAGTCTTTGACCTCCGCCCGATCATACGCCGCCCTGCCTTCCCGCTTGTCCCCAGAAGCCGCCGTTCACGGCGACTCACGCACTTCTTTTGTCGGTTTCCGTAACACAGGACAAGCGATTCTGCACATGCGGAAGCAGGGTTAAGCAGAAGCCTCGGCGCGATTCAGCGCACAGTGCCGCCAGAGCGCATCCATCGCCTTCACAACTGCGTCAATCTGCGGCGCATCGTGAACCGGAGAAGGCGTAAAGCGCAGCCGCTCGGTTCCGCGCGGCACGGTGGGGAAGTTGATCGGCTGGACATAGATGCCAAACTGATCCAGCAGCATGTCGGACAGCATCTTGCAATGGGTGGGGTTACCGACATGCAAAGGCACAATATGTGACCCATTGTCGATGATCGGCAGGCCCAGACCGCGCAACCGCATTTTCAGGATGCGGGCGTGCAACTGCTGGGAATCCCGCAGTTTTTGTCCCTCTGCGGTCTTGAGGAACGCAATCGAAGCCGCCGCTCCGGCTGCCACCGCAGGCGGCAGCGAGGTGGTGAAAATGAAGCCCGGCGCATAGCTGCGGATGGCATCCACCATCTTCGCACTTGCAGCAATATAGCCGCCAAACACGCCAAAAGCCTTGCCTAAGGTGGCGTTGATGATGTCCACCCGGTGCATCTGGCCATCGCGCTCTGCCACCCCTGCCCCGCGCGGGCCATACATGCCTACGGCATGCACTTCATCAAGGTAAGTCAGCGCGCCGACCTGTTCCGCGACATCGCAGATCTCCTTGATCGGACCAAAATCACCATCCATCGAATAGATCGATTCGAAGGCGATCAACTTGGGGGCCGCAGGGTCATCGGCCGCGATCAACTCTCGCAGATGGGCCACATCGTTGTGGCGGAAGATGCGTTTCAGCCCCCCACCCCGGCGCACCCCTTCGATCATCGAGGCATGGTTCAGCGCATCGGAATAGATGATCAGGCCGGGAAACAGTGCCCGCAGCGTGGACAGCGTGGCATCATTGGCGATGTAGGCCGACGAAAACACCAGCGCCGCCTGTTTGCCGTGCAGATCGGCAATCTCGGCCTCCAACTGGTTGTGGTAAACCGTGGTGCCAGAGATGTTGCGCGTGCCACCCGACCCGGCGCCCGTGGCATCCAGCGCCTGATGCATTGCCGCCAGAACCGCGGGGTGCTGGCCCATGCCAAGGTAATCATTGCCGCACCAGACGGTGATTTCCCGCTCTGCCCCGTCGGGCCTGGTCCAGATCGCCTTGGGGAAATGATCCTTCTGGCGCTTGATGTCGATGAAGGTGCGATAGCGGCCTTCGTCGTGCAGGCGGGTCAAAGCGGCATCAAGTGCGGAATCATAGTCCATCGTGGCGTCTCCTGGGCAACGCCCCCGTCCTAGCACCGGGGCGACCTTGGCAACATTGATGTGCGTCAAATGAAGTTTATCCGAAAGGGGGCAATTTGCCGCCCCCGACCTTTGGTCACTTTTTCTTGGCGGGGCCAACGTCCAGCACCACGACACAAGGCGCACTATCCTTGGCGCGGGCTTTGTCGCACGACTGAAGCGCGTTTGCCTGTGCGGTGGCGGCATCGGGCAGGTCGGCCACGGCAATGGCAGAAGCCACCGGCTTGCCGCTGCGGATGAAGCCTTCGCTGGGCGACATGGCAAGGGCCGAATAATTGGCCGGCTTGCCCGGCAGGAACACCGACAGCGCCTGCTTGTTCGTCATCACCAGTCGCAGGGTCTGCAACTCTTCCGGCGTCAGGAAGGGATAGGCGGTCAGCGTGACCAGCGATTTGCCAAGTTTGGCGGTTTCAACCGGAGCATTCTGGGCATGGGCTGCCCCGGCCAGAAGGGTCAGGGACAGGATCGTGATTGCGCGCAAGGACATGGGCACCTCCGTAAGATGGCGGCCTTCTAGCGTAAGGTCCGCCCTCTGGACAGTCCCCGTCCGCCTGTTAGGCTGGCCTGCGCCGTTCACGAGATGGAGAGAGAAATGAGCCTTGATGCCGTGCTGGCCCGCATCGACCAGGATCTGCCGCAGGCGCTGGACCGCCTGATGGTGCTGCTGCGCATTCCGTCCATCTCGACCGATCCGGCCTACAAGGCCGAATGCGCCAAGGCCGCCGACTGGCTGGTCGAGGATCTGAAGGGGTTGGGCTTTGACGCCACCAGCCGTCCGACACCGGGCCATCCGATGGTGGTGGGGCATGGCGGAACGGGCGGGCGGCACTTGCTGTTCTACGGGCATTATGACGTGCAGCCGGTTGATCCCCTTAGCCTGTGGGACCGCGACCCGTTCGACCCCGAGATTCAGGCTGGCCCCAAGGGGCCGTTGATCCGGGGCCGTGGGGCATCGGATGACAAGGGCCAGTTGATGACCTTCGTCGAGGCGTGCCGGGCCTGGAAGGCGGTGCATGGCAGCCTGCCGGGAAAGCTGACAATTTTCCTGGAGGGCGAGGAGGAATCCGGTTCGCCCAGCCTGATTCCGTTCATGCAGGACAATGCGGCAGAGCTGAAAGCCGAGATCGCGCTGATATGCGACACCGGGCTGTTTGATGACCAGACCCCCGCCATCACCACCATGCTGCGCGGCTTGCTGGGCGAAGAACTGACGATTCACGGCCCGAACAAGGATTTGCACTCGGGCGGTTATGGCGGCGCGGCGATCAACCCGATCCGCGTGCTGTCAAAGGTGCTGGCGGGGCTGCATGATGCCAATGGCCGGGTGACGGTGCCGCATTTCTATGACGGCGTGACCGAACTGCCCGATGCGATTCGTGCCCAGTGGCAGAACCTGACCTTTGATGCGGCGAAATTCCTGGGCGATGTCGGCCTGTCGGTGCCCGCGGGCGAAGTGGACCGCACGCCGCTGGAAATGCTGTGGTCGCGGCCAACGGCGGAAATCAACGGCATCTGGGGTGGGTATACCGGCGAGGGATTCAAGACCGTGCTGCCCGCCGAGGCGCATGCCAAGGTGTCGTTCCGGCTGGTGGGGGAACAAGACCCCTTTGCCATCCGCGAGAATTTCCGCGCCTGGGTGCAGGCGCAACTGCCCGCCGATTGCACGGTGGAGTTCCACGGCCACGGCAATTCGCCGGCGGGTGTCATGGCGATCGACGATCCGGCCTTCGAATCGGCGCGGCAGGCGTTGAGCGAGGAATGGGGGGTGCCTGCGGCCTATATCGGTTGTGGCG
Organism: Erythrobacter sanguineus; assembly: GCA_943368305.1. Taxonomy (GTDB): domain Bacteria; phylum Pseudomonadota; class Alphaproteobacteria; order Rhodobacterales; family Rhodobacteraceae; genus Fuscibacter. Next base: position 8,983 of record CALRKX020000023.1, on the reverse strand, counting down.
GGTCGATCCCGATTGCAGGCTATTTCAAGACCGTGCTGGGGATGGACGCCATGCTGATCGGCTTTGGCCGCGATGACGACCAGATCCACAGCCCGAATGAGAAGTATGATGTGGAGTGTTTCCACAAGGGCATCCGCAGCTGGGCGCGGGTACTGGCGCGGTTGCAGGGTTGAGTCGTCGGCAGCGGGGGCGCTTCGCCCCCCGCACCCCCCGAGGATATTTGGGCCAGTATGAAATGAACATCCGGGATGCAGGGCCGACGGACGAGGCGGCATGGCGCGAGCTTTGGGCCGCCTATCTGGCGTTTTACGAGGTGGAATTGCCAGAGGCGCAAACCGCGCTGACCTGGGGGCGGATCATGGGCGACGGGCCGATGAACCTGCGGCTGGCGGAGGACGGAGGCCAGGTGATCGGCTTTGCCTTGTGGACCCACCATCCATCCAGTTGGGCGATGGCGGAGGATCTGTATCTGGAGGATCTGTTCGTTGACCCGCTGGCGCGGGGCAAGGGGTTGGGCCGCGCCCTGATTGCCGATCTGTTCGACCTTGCGCGACAGCGCGGGTATTCGCGGATCTGGTGGATGACGGAAGAGGGCAATGCGCAGGCCCGCAAGCTTTATGACACGATGTCAGAGTATGATGGGCATATCCGTTACCGCACCCGCCTGGCCCCCTGAAAGACTCTGATCCCTAAAGGAACGGGAGCCCGAAGGCCCCCGTTCCCGACCGCCTGCATCGTCCTGGGGGGCGTTCAGCCGGCGGTCATGGTGCTGGCCTCATGGGCCTTGCCCTTCATCTCCCATGTGATCTTGACCTTTTCGCCCGCCTTGAAGGCTTCGGCCTTGAACCCCTTGGGCAGTTGGTAAACCGAGCCGTCGGCCAGCGTGACCGTGTGTGTCTTGGCATCCAGCGCCTTGATGGTGCCCAGGGTGACGGTGGGGGACGCCATCGCCACGCCAGCGGTGGCAAGGGCCGCAACAAGGGTGATCGTCGAGAAAATGGTCTTGCGCATCATATGCTCCATCCCGGTCGGGGTCGCACCCACGCTCCGGGCCGTTTGGTCAAGGCCGTCCCGGTCTGTCGCGTCGGCGATGTGATCGCCCGGCGGACCGCAGCCTCGTGGGGGGACCATCGCACCGCCGGGGACATGGCGATAGCCCCCCTTGCGGGGTTCTGATCGGGCGTGAGGGAGGTGGGCGGGAGGATAATGGCGGCGCGGGGTGGGCGCAGGTATTTTATCGATGTTTCAGGGTGTTGGGGAACTCTCACCGAAGTGAAGACGGCGTGTTCCGGGTCGTGTTGGCCCCGGCCCGGCAAACGGGGAAACGCCACAGTTGGCTTCGGCCATCAAGCCGCTTAGAAAACGAAGGCGAAGGCGAAGGAAAGTGGCGCGGTTGACGGGGCTCGAACCCGCGACCCCCGGCGTGACAGGCCGGTACTCTAACCAACTGAGCTACAACCGCCATCTCGTTTCCGGGTTGCCCCGGCGTGGGCGGGTATTACGGGGCTTCGCGGGCGGCGTCAAGCCGGGGATGGCGATTTTCGGCGGGCATTTCTAAGGGTGGATGCGTGATGGCCAGAACGGTCGTCCACCATGCGGTGATCGCGCCCTGCCCCTGCAAAAGCGCGGCAGCAAGCTGGTTGTCGGGCAGGCCCGCCAGCGGCAGCCGCAGGAAGGGGTGTAAGTGAAAATCGGCAACGGTTTCCAGCACGCGGCGCAGATCGCCCAGCATCTCGTCGCCACGATGCGAGGCATGGGCCAGAACCACCGGCTTGCCGATCAGTTCTGGCCGCGACACCGCCCATTCCAGCGCGTTCTTCAGCGCGGCGGGAATCGTGCGGGCATATTCGGGGGCAGCAATCACCAGCAGATCGGCCGCAGCAAGCCGGGCAAGAAACCGCTCCACCGGCGCAGGAGCGGGCGGGCCTTCGGCATCGGGGGAAAAAAGGGGCAACTCGGTCAAGGGGGCGGCCATGACAGCCTGAACGCCGGGGGGCGCTGCATCTGCGATGGCTTGCAGCAAGGCCCGGCTGCGCGAGGCCCCCCGCGCGCTGCCACAGACCAAAAGGATGCCGATCACCTTTCCGGCGCCGGAATGAACTCGGCATTGTCCGCAGGCGGCAGATGGAACCGGCCATGCGCCCAGTCGCCTGCGCGCCAGGCTTCTTTCGCGGCATCGATGCGGTCTTTGGACGAGGCGACGAAGTTCCACCAGATATGCCGTGGCCCGTCCATCGTGGCACCGCCCAGCACCATCAGGCGCGCCCCTTCGGCCCCGGCCCTGACCGATACGCGGTCGCCGGGGCGGAAGACCAGCATCTGGCCGGTGGGGAAGGTTTGGCCAGCCACGGTCACCTCGCCCTTCAGGATGTAGATGCCGCGGTCTTCGTGGTTGTCGGGCAGGGGCAGCGCCGCGCCAGGCGCAAGCGTGGCATCGGCATAGATGGTTTCGGAATGCAGCGGAACAGGCGCAGTTTCGCCCCAGCCGGTGCCAAGGATCAGGCGGACATGCTTGCCCTCGCCCTCCAGCTCTGGCAGCGCGCTGGCATGGGCGTTGTGAAAGGCGGCGGCGTCATCTTCGTTCGCCTTGGGCAGCGCCAGCCAGGTTTGCAGGCCGAACATCGTATGGGGGGCCTTGCGAACCTCACCATCGGTGCGTTCGGAATGGGTGATGCCATTGCCTGCGACCATCAGGTTGACCTCTCCGGGCGTGATCCAGGCGTCGGTGCCCAGACTGTCGCGGTGGTGCATCTGACCTTTCAGAAGATAGGTCACGGTGGACAGGCCGATGTGGGGGTGCGGGCGCACGTCGATCCCCTGCCCCGTCAGAAATTCGGCCGGACCCATCTGGTCGAAAAAGATGAACGGCCCAACCATCTGCCGCTGGGCCGAGGGCAGCGCGCGGCGCACCTCGAAGCCGCCGAGGTCACGGGCGCGGGGGATGATGACGGATTCGATGGCATCGACCTGATCGCCGATCGGGATGGTGGGGTCTAGCGCGGGGTTCCAGCTCATCACGGCCTCCTTTGGTTTCCCCTAGGATGGGGGCTTTGGCGCAGGAAGCAACCGGCATGGATGCACAAGAGCCGTGCGGCGGGGCAAGGGACAGGCGGCAATGAAAACAGGCGGCCCTAAAGGACCGCCTGAGAAATCTTGCACAGAACCGGATCAGGCGGCGGTCTTGCGACGTCGCAGCGCGGCCAGACCACCCAGCGCACCAACCAGCATCAGGCCAGCAGCGGGAACCGGAACCGGAGCCGGAGGCTCTTTGCCGTCATCATAGGTCAGCTTGATGTCATCGACGAGACCGGTCCCAGCGCATGCAGGACCATCATCCTTGCCCTTCTTGCCCTTCTTGTCGTCTTCGGGCGGGCAAGCCATGATGAAGGAAACCCAGGAAATATTCTGGAAGAAGGCATTCGCACTGACATCAGCCACATTGCCATCGTTATTGTTGCCATAAACGGATTCAAGAAGCGACAGAATGCCCTTGTTGGTCTGAACCAGCATATCATCGCCTTTGCCGTTCAGCTCGAACCAGAATGACGTGATCGAGAAGGTCAGCGGCGAGGCAATCGACAGCATTGCTGCGCCAACAGTATTCACCTTCAGGCACGGCTTTTCCGAATCCGACCCGTTGCACTTGCTGTCAGGCACGATGCCGGGCGAATCTTCATCCAGCGTGAACGGCGCGGTGACCGCAGAATCAAAAGTGATGATCTGGTCAATCGTAGATGCTCGGGCTGCATTTACACCTGCACCCAGCGCGACCGACAGCGCCAAAGCAGCAGCGAGTTTGGAATATTTCATTGTCAAACCTCTCTTCCCTTCACGGCGCATGGATTACACACCCTTGTGAAAGACTATGCGGTTCGCCGCATTCCCGATCAAGCTTGGCCTTACTTTCGCCCAAATTTTGCATCTTGGCGCGGAATCGACCACGCACCCTCACAATCTCGGATTGTCCAGATCAACCCAGCGGATACAGCCAGACGCGCTGTTTCCAGCATGGAAACGAATCAATCACGACCGCTCACCCGCGACAAAACCCACATCTGAAAACGACCAATCTCGGCAGACCACAGCACATCGGCGGTATCGTGCCGCCCGTCGTCAAAATTGCCGCGCCTTGAGAACCGGGGATGGTGGGCGGTGAGGGACTCGAACCCCCGACATTCTCGGTGTAAACGAGACGCTCTACCAACTGAGCTAACCGCCCCCGGCGCGGGCTTACACTGCCCGGCCCATCAGGTGCAAGGGGAAGTGTGGCCTAAACCGCCGAGACCAGAACCTTGTCGATCCGCAGGCCATCCAGATCGATCACCTCGAAGCGATGGCCCGCGACGGTGAAACCCTCGCCAAGACCCGGCAGGCGGCGCATCTGGTGCAGGACGAGACCGGCCACCGTATCATAATCGCCCGCCAGATCGCGCGACAGGCCAAGGCGGTCGCAGAACTCATCCGCCGCCATCCAGCCCGCCACCAGCATGGACCCGTCCTCGCGGGTGATCATGGCGGGCTCTTCATCCTCGCCGGTATCCATTGCGCCGGTAATCGCCTCCAGCACGTCGCCCGATGTGATCAGACCTTCGAAATGGCCGTATTCATCATAGACCAGCGCCACGGAATCTTCGGATTTCTTCAGGATCTCCAGCACGTCCAGCGCATCGGTGCGGTCAGAGACCACCGGCACCTCTTGCAGCAGGGCTTTCACATCCAATGCCTCGCGCCGCGAGACGGCCACAAAGGCATCAGCCAGCCGGACGATGCCCACCACTTCGCCCGTCTCACGGTTCTGCACCGGAATGCGCGGACGGCCAATGCGGCGCAGGGCGGCGACAGCTTCGGCCGAGGTCATCTCTAGGTCGATCATCTCGACATCGCGGCGCGGCGTCATCAGCGCCTTGGCCGAACGGTCGGAAAACCGCATAACGCCCGAAATCATCGCGCGCTCTTCGGTTTCGATCACGCCGCCCTCATGCGCTTCGGACAGGATGGTGTGAACCTCTTCTTCCGTCACGCGGTTCGCATTGTCCTCGCGCTGGCCCATCAGCCACAATACCAGCCTGCCCGACCGGTCAAGAAACCACACCACGGGCGCGGCGACCTTGGACAGCACGACCATTGCTGGCGCCATGCGAACCGCCAGCCCCTCGGGGTTGCGCAAGGCAAGCTGCTTTGGCACCAGTTCGCCCACGATCAACGAGACATAGGTGATCAGCACCACGACGCTGCCAACCCCAAGAGTAGAGGCCCAGTCGGCATCCACCCCCTTGGCGGCCAGAAACTGCGCCAGTCGGTTGCCCAGAGTGGCGCCGGAAAAGGCCCCCGACAAGACACCGACCAGTGTGATGCCAATCGGCACGGTCGACAGGAACCGCCCCGGATTTTCGCCCAACCGCAACGCCGCGGCGGCACCACGGCTTTTGCCTTCCAGCGGTTTCAGCCGGGCGGGCCGGGCCGAAACGATGGCAAGCTCTGACAAGGCCAGCACGCCGTTGACGATGATCAGCACAACGACGATCAGAATTTCAGTAATCATGGGTTCCTGGGCCTTTGGCCCGTCAAGAAAAATCAGGCGGTCAGCCGACCCGAACACCCTTCCGCGCCGCCAGGTCGCAGAAGAATTGCCATGCGACGCGCCCCGAACGAGACCCGCGCGTTGCCTGCCATTCAATGGCCTCGGCGCGCAACTCCTCTTCGGCCACCGGCACGCCGTATGACGCACAATAGCCGCGGATCATGTCAAGATATTCATCCTGGCTACAGGGATGGAACCCAAGCCACAGCCCGAAACGATCGGAAAGCGAGACCTTTTCCTCTACCGCCTCGCCGGGGCTGATCGCGGTGGAGCGTTCGTTCTCGATCATGTCACGCGGCATCAGGTGACGGCGATTCGACGTGGCATACAGCAGCACATTCTCTGGCCGCCCCTCGATCCCGCCATCCAGCACGGCCTTGAGGCTTTTGTAATGCTGGTCGTCATGGCTGAACGACAGGTCATCACAGAACAGCAGGAACCGCTTGTCGCTGGTGCGCAGCAGGGCCAGCAGGCGTTGCACCGAAGGCAGGTCTTCGCGCGACAGTTCCACAATCTTCAGGTCATGCCCCTCGGCCCGGATCTGGGCGTGAACCGCCTTGACCAGCGAAGATTTCCCCATCCCCCGCGCGCCCCACAGCAGGGCGTTGTTCGCCGGCAGGCCGGCGGCGAAATGGCGGGTGTTGGCCAGAAGGGTATCGCGCGACCGATCCACCCCGATCAGCAGACCGATATCCACCCGCGCCACCCGGGCCACGGGTTCCAGCCGGTCTGGCCCGGTGTGCCAGGCAAAGGCGGAGGCGGTGAAATCGGGAGCGGCCAAAGGCGCCGGAGCCAACCGCTCCAGCGCCTCGGCAATGCGTATCAGGGGGTCAGTCATTCGTCCTCGTCTTCGTCGTCAACCCAGGTGCCATCGGCGCGCATTTGCGCCTCGCGCTGACGCTCGAACCGGGCAACCAGCCAGATCGAGGCTTCATACAAGGGATAGACGGCAAAGAACATGATCAACTGGCTAAGAACATCGGGCGGCGTCACCACAGCGGCCAGCGACAAGATCGCCACCACCGCATATTTGCGGGTAGACCGCATCCCCTTGGCCGAAATCAGCCCGGCCTTGCCCATCAGCGTCAGCAGCACCGGCAGCTGGAAACACAGACCGAAGGCCAGCACAAAGTTCATCGTCAGTGACAGGAAACTTTCGACCGAACCTTGATAGATCACGCCGCTGGGCAGCGCCTCGAACGCGCCCTTGGTATCGGCCGCAGGCAGTTCGTTGTTCATCGCCGACGCAAAGTCCTGCTGATAGGACAGGAAAAAGTGAAATGCGCCGGGCAGAATCAGATAATAGGCAAAGGCCGCGCCCGCGATGAACATGACCGGCGAGGCGATCATGAAGGGCAGGAAGGCCTGCTTTTCCGATTTATAAAGCCCCGGCGCCACGAACCGCCACAGTTGCAGCCCGATCACCGGAAAGGACATGGCAAAGCCCGCCCAGACCGCGATCTTGATGGCGACAGAGAAGCCCTCTTGCAGCTTGATCAGCAGAAACTGGCACTTTTGCCCGAACTCCGACATGGCATGGCACATCGGCAGCGACAGGATGTGAAACACATCCTTCCACAACAGATACCCCAGACAGCAGGCCACCGCGAAGGCACCGATGGAAATCAGCAGCCGGGTCCGCAGTTCCTTGAGGTGTTCGATCAGCGGCGCGGCGCTTGCCTCGATCGGGTCGGCTGCATTGGTCATTCGGTGTCAGCCTTCTTCTTGCGCGGGGCGCGGGGCTTTTTCTCGGGCGCGGCCTGCGCCACAACAACGGCGGCCTCGGCCTTTTTGCGCGGGGCGCGGGCCTTGGGCGGCGCCTCTGCGGCCTGACCCGCATCAATCGCCTTCAGACGCGCGGTGGTGTCGCGCAGAATGGCGGCCTTGGCAGCCTTCTTGTCATATTCAGCCTGGGTTGCCGGACCAACCGCAACCGGGGGTGCCACGGGCACCACAGGGGTGGCCGGTGCCGGGACCGCCGCGATAGAGCCTTCGGGCGGGGTCGTCCCCTTGATGGTCTGTGCGGTGATCGGCTTGGTCGGTGTGGCCGCATTCTTCAGCGGATCCCACTTTTCAAACCGGTCAGCAGCGGTTTTCACCGCATCCAGCCCCATGCTTTTGGGGCTGGTCAGGTTTGACACATCGCGCGCCACATCCTTGACGCCCGATTCATTGGCCGCCTGCTCCATCGCGCGGGAAAACTCGCGCGACATCTGCCGCAGCTTGGCGGTGAACCGACCAATCTGACGGAACATGTCGGGCAGATCCTGCGGCCCGATCACGATAAGGGCGACGATGCCGATCAACAGCATCTCGGCCCAGCCGATATCCCCGAACATCGCGCCTACCCGCGGATTTCTGCCGGATCAGACCTTGTCCTTGCCGGCTTCGGTCGGGGGCGTCACATCACGGGCTTGGGTGCTGGCTTCCTTCTCCAGCTCTTCCTTGCCCTCGGCGACGCCTTTCTTGAAGGCGGTGATGCCTTTGCCGAACTCTCCCATCAGGGACGAAACCTTGCCGCGCCCGAACAGGACCAGAACGACAAGGGCGACAACAAGAAGGTGCAGGGGGCTGAGGTGCATGGCGGTGTTTCCTGAATAAGCGTTTCGACCAGACTAGGCGCAGAATCTGGCGGGCAACAGCCTTTCCCACAGACAGAATCGGTGCTAGCTGACAGCTATCTGTCAGTAAGTCACAATGCATGCCCCGCACCGACCGCCTTTATGACGTGATGGAGATCCTGCGCGACGGGCGGCTGCACCGTGCCGCCGATCTGGCCGCGCGGCTGGGCGTGTCGGTCCGCACCATCTGGCGCGACATGGGCACGCTGATGGCCTCGGGCCTGCCGCTCGAGGGGGAGCGCGGCGTGGGCTATATCCTGCGCGCACCAACCACCCTGCCCCCCTGATGCTGAACGGTCGCGAACTCGATGCCCTGCGCGCCGGTCTGGCGCTGGTTGCACAGGCCCCCGATTCCGATCTGGCCCAGGCCGCCCGCAACCTGGCCGCCAAGGTCGCCGCAGTCACCCCTGCCCCGGCGCAAGCGGATCCGCAGGGCCTGTTTGCGCTGCGCCCCCATCCGCAAACCCGCGCCACGCCGCACCTGCCGCTGCTGCGCGCCGCAATCAAGGCGCGCGAACGCCTGTCGGTCAGCCATATCGACGCGCTTGGCCGCGAAAGCCATCAGGACATCCGCCCGCTGAAAACCGAACGTCGCGGCAAGACCTGGGTTCTGCTGGCCTGGTGCGAGGCGCGCGGCGATTTCCAGACCTTCCGGCTGGACCGGATCGTGGGCCTGATCGCCACGGGGGAAATGTTCCCCACCGAACCGGGGCGCCGCCTCACCGATTGGAAAGACCGCTGATCCCCCTCATCTGTTCATAAATATCCCACGGGGGTGCGG
>CALRKX020000022.1:0-12822 GCA_943368305.1 Erythrobacter sanguineus | reverse complement strand
AAACTGGCCTTCCCGCGTCTGGTTGATTACACCGCGTCAAAAGGCGGGATCGAGCAATTCACCAAGGTTGCCGCCGTCGAACTTGGCCCCAATGGCATCCGTGTGAACTGCATCGCCCCCGGCGCGATTGCCACCGAACGCACAGCCGCAGAAGCCGGGGATTATTCGGCGACCTGGTCCAAGGTTACTCCTCTGCGCCGCGTCGGCACGCCGGGCGACCTGACCGGCCCCCTGCTGTTCCTGATTTCCGACGCCGCCAGCTTTGTTACCGGCCAGACGATCTGGGTCGATGGCGGGGTGTTTTCCCAAGCCACCTGGCCCTATGAGACGTAGGGTGCGTGATTTCACGCACGACCCCTAACCCATCTCGGAAACCTTGTAGGCCGATTTCATCAGCCATTCTGGGTTGATCTCCACCCCCCAACCCGGCGCGTCGGTGACGGTCGCTTGGCCATCCACGATGTCATAGGGGTTGCCCAGAAACAGCCCGTCCTGCCACGGGTAATAATCCAGCCCCTCGATGGAAAACTCCAGATACTTGCCGGGGTTGGGAATCGCCCGCAGCAGATGCATGGTGCACATCGTCACCAGCCCAAGGTTGGCGGCATGGGGAGTAATTGGCAGACCCGCCGCAGCGCCCATACGGCACACCTCCAGCGTGCGGTGAATGCCGCCCAGATACATCACATCGGGTTGCAGGATATCGACCGACTTGTGTTCAATCATCAACTGCCAGCTTGACAGTTCATTGTCCTGTTCACCCCCCGCCACGTCGATGTTCAGCGCCGCGCGCACCTCGGCGGTCTGGTCATAGTTCCAATAGGGGCAAGGCTCTTCGAAATGGCCGATGCCATTGTCTTCCAGCAGCTTGCCGACCTCAATCGCCTTCCTGGGCGAATAGCAGGAATTGCCGTCAACCAGCTTGTCCACCCCGTCGCCCAAGGCTTTCGATACCACCGGCACCACCGCCTCGGTCCGGCCCGGCCATTCATCCTGATCGCGACCGCATTCCGCGCCGACGCGCCATTTGAAGGCGGTAAAGCCATGCGCATCGCGCAGGCGCAGGAACCGCGCCGCCTCATCCTCTGGCGTGATGTCGCGCTTCATCGAACTGGCATAGGCCCGCACCTTGCCCGGGCTGCCGCCGATCAGGCTGGCCACCGGCTTGCCCTCGATCTTGCCGCGCAGATCCCACAGCGCGGTATCAAGCCCGGTCTGCGCGCGGCGCAGATAGCTGCCGGGGAATTTGTGTTCCTTTTCGTAAATCCGCTGGATCGTATCGGCAAAGTCCAGCGCATCGGTGCCCAAGGCATAGGGCGCGACCTGCCGATGAAACACCTCGCAGGTGATGTCGGAATGATAGGTGGAAACCTGCCCCCACCCTTGCGAGCCATCCTCGGCTGTGGCGCGAACGAAGCCGACATATTGGTTGGTAAAGGTTTCAAGCCTGACAATTTTCATCGTTTTCTCCGCCGGTCGCGACGCCAGATTAGGCCTGCACTAAGCAATGCTCTGCCAATTTCATCTTCAAACTGTTCCATGCGCGACGTGAAACTGCGGTGACAGACCGTGCCCGCCATGGTTTGATTCCCACGCCCAATCGCAGGACCACCGCCATGACCCGCCACACCCCCGACCTGTCGCCCCTGCAAGAGTTGCGCCAGAATGTCGGCGCACCGTTCGAAAAGGCGCTGGCCATGCCGAAATCGGTCTATACCGATCCGGGCTTTGCCGCGCTGGAGCTGCAGCACATCTTTGCCAAAGACTGGCTGTGCACCGGGCGTGCCGATGCCCTGCCCAACCCCGGCGATTACCTGACGATGCAGATCTCGGGCGAACCGATCATCGTTTTGCGTGATCGCGACGGGCATCTGCGCGCCATGTCGAACGTCTGCCGCCACCGGATGTCCACCCTGCTGGAAGGGCGCGGCAATACGCGGTCAATTGTCTGCCCCTATCACGCCTGGACCTACAATCTTGACGGCACCCTGCGCGGCGCGCCTGCGATGGCACTGAACGAAAACTTCTGTCGCGACCAGATCGCCCTGCCAGCGGTGCGGTGCGCAGAGTGGCTGGGCTGGATCATGGTCACGCTGAACCCCGATGCGCCCGACCCGTCAGAGCGCCTGGCCGAGGTTGAGGCACTGGTCGGCAAATACCACATGGAAAACTATACCGAGGCCTTCCGCGAAGAGTTCCGCTGGGCCACCAACTGGAAGGTGCTGGCCGAGAATTTCATGGAAAGCTATCATCTGCCGGTCTGCCATGCGGGCACCATCGGCGGCACGGTTGACCTGATGAAAATGACCTGCCCCGAGGGGCTGCCTGCCTTCAACTATCATTATATCCTCAAGAATGACTCGATGGCGCTGGCGCTGGCCCATCCGACGAACACCACCTTGCAAGGGGATGAGCGGCGCACGACCTGGCTGATCTCGGTCTATCCGTCGCTGATGATCACGCTGACGCCCGGATACTTCTGGTATCTGTGCCTGACCCCAGATGGCCCCGGTCATGTGAACGTGCTGTTCGGCGGCGGGCTGGCCCCGGAATTCGTGGCCGACCCGCAGGCGCAGGAAAGCTTTGCCCAGTTGAAGGTGCTGCTGGATGAGGTGAACATCGAAGACAAGGGCTGCGTCGAAAAGGTCTATCGCGGGCTGTGTTCCGGCATGTCTTCGCCCGGCCCCCTCAGCCATCTGGAGCGGCCGAATTTCGATTTTGCGACATATATCGCCGGGATGATTCCCGATTGAACCGGCTTGGGTCGGGCGGGCAAAGCGCCTATACCCGTCAAAACTGCCGGGGTTACTCGTGGAACAGCCTGTCCTGATCGTGGCCCATGGCCAGCCCTCTGATCCGTGCGCTTTGGCGGCCGAGGTTGCAGCGCTTGCGGCACGGGTCGCGGCTTTGCTGCCCGGCCGTCACGTCGGCGCAGCGACCCTTGCCGAAACGGAGGCGCTGCCCGCTGCCATTGCGGCGGCAGGCAAGGTGGCGGACGGGCCGGGGCTGGTCTATCCACTGTTCATGGCCGGTGGCTGGTTTACCCGCATCCATCTGCCCAAGAAGCTGGCAGAGGCGGGCGGCGCGGATTGGCAGGTTCTGGAGCCAATGGGCTGTGACCCGGCGATACATCAGCTTGCCCTGACCATCGCCAGAGAGTCGGGCGCGGAAGAGGTGCTTTTGGCCGCCCATGGTTCGGGCCGCAGCACGGCGCCCGCCGAAATTGCGCGCCATGTGGCGGGGGTCATCTCGATGCGACTGGGCCTGCATTCCGAGGCGGTCTTCATCGATCAGCCGCCGCGCCTGTCCGAAGCGACGGGGCTTGGCCCCAAGGCCGTCTGCCTGCCCTTCTTTGCAACGGGCGGCGGGCATGTGACCGTGGATATTCCCGCGCAACTGGAACTGGCCTGGTTTCGCGGCCGCATCCTGCCGCCGCTGGGCCAGGATGACCGCGTGCCCGCCCTGATCGCCAACGCCATCACCGCCGGGCGCCCGATCTGTGCCACCGCCTGCCGCTGGGCCCGCGACGAAGGCTAGCGCGCAGCATCGCAGGCAGTCAGTTTGACGTGCAGCCCATCCGGGCGATGGTGGGGGCCGGGTCGGTCAGAAAGAAAGTATAAGTGGTGTAACCGGGGCCCATCTGGCCTGCGTCCTCGATGCGGGCGGCACTGACGAAAGCCGGAATGTCGGACTGCGGCACCTCAAGCCGGTAAAAGGCGGTTCCTTCGCTATCGGGGCCAGAGCCATAGGCATCTTGGGTGCAATTTGCGGCAAGGGGTGTGATGCGGGCATCGGTCTGCCGGGTCAGCACATCCAGATAATCGGCGTCGGGGTAAAACTTGCGCAGGGCGACATATTGCACGCCGCGAACGCTGTGAATTTGCACGGTCACGCCCGCCTCGCCTTCGTTGCCCTCGCGCGTGGTCTGATCGGCGCCCACGCCTTGCGGCAGGACCGCCGGGCCGAACCCGGCCAGAACCAGCGTGCCGATCTGATACCAGGTGATGCTGCCATCAGCCTCTGAATCGGTGGGATAGGTGGGGCCGGTCCAGTTAACCTCTGGCACCGCCTTGGGAAAATCATCGCCCGATATGCCGGCCACCAAGGCCTCAAGCAGCGGATCGACCGGGCCACAGCCGTCACAGGCGCGGGCAGCAAGGGGAGCGGCAAGGGTTAGCAGGAAACCAAGGACAAGGTGCTTCATTTGCCTAGATACCGGGTGTCGGCCACCAGTTCAAAACAGGTCTCGGTGGGATAAATCAGCAAGGTGCCATCGGCCTGATCACCCGAAACCCAAGGCGCGCCATCAAGGTGCATGGGCGTGCCCAATTCGTCTCCTTCGCCTTCGGGCTGCGTGTAATGCACACGGGTCCATTCGACGGCGACGCGTTCGTCGCTGGCCTGATTGAACTCCAGCATCAGGCCCATGTCGGGATCGCTTCCGGCAACCGCTGGCGCGGGAACATAGGTGTAATCGCGCAGCATGATCGGAAAATCCGCGTATTCGGCGCGCGGAACCCGCCGGACCATGGCCTTGTCGCCGGGATGAACCTCGGAATATTCAATCTTGGCGGCGGTATATTTTCGGCGGATCGGCTCGGATCGGGCGATCACTTCGAAAAAGGCATGATAATCGCGGCTCTGGCAGGCGCTTTGCATCATCCCCATCAGGATCTGATCCGATTCGGACAGGTTTTCGGCAGGGGCGGGCCCGGTCAGGCCCAGTTGGCACACCAAAGCACAGGCAAGGTTGGAAACGGGCGCAAGGGAAAATCGCAACAGCATGTGTGGAGACCCGGGTTTTGGGCCAGCCTAGGCGGCAGATCGGCCAAAGTTAAGCTTTCCGGCGTACTGGTACGCGCCTTGGCCCCTTTCCTGCGCCGCCAAGGGGCGTAGCATGGGCGCGGGGAACGCGGAGAAAGCACGATGAAGCCAGAGGCCGAAAGGGTCGAGACCGGCCTGGGCAGGGCCGCCCTGACGATGGGGCTGATCTATTGGGCGGGGGTCTTCGTCTTTTCCAGTGTGCTATGGGGGATCGTCGGCACCAGCCCGCTGGCCTCGGCGGCGGGCAAGCTGATCCATTACGCGATCTGCGCACCCTTGACGCTGGGCATGGCCGCAGCCCTTTACCATCTGCACCGCAGGCTGGGCAGGCGAGGCGAGGTGCCGCTGGGCTGGCTGGTGATGCTGTGTTTCGTCATGTCGCTGGTGGCGGCCCCGATCTGGGCGCTGGTGGGGTTCGGGGTCTATTCGTTCTGGATCGCTCCCTTGCCCGCCATCTGGAACTGGCTGGATTTCGGCTATGACATGGTTTACGGCGGCGGGCTGTTTTTCGGCTGGTCGTGCCTGTTCATCACGCTGCTCTACAGTTTTGACCTGCGAGAGCGCGAGCGTCGGCTGGCGGCCCTGCGCGAAGAGGCGCTGTCGGCGCAGATGCGGGCGTTGCGTTATCAGGTGAACCCGCATTTCCTGTTCAACACGCTGAACTCCATCGCCGGGCTGATCGAAGAGGGCGCGGATGAGCGGGCGGGGCGAATGGTGATGTCGCTTTCCACCTTTCTGCGAACGACGCTGGCTCTGGACCCGATGAGCGATGTGCCCCTGGCCGACGAGGTGGCATTGCAAGGCGATTATCTGGCGATTGAGCGCGAGCGGTTTTCCGACCGTATGGCCTTGCGGATCGACCTGCCCGACGAATTGCGCAGCGCGCGCGTGCCCAGCCTGATCCTGCAGCCCCTGATCGAGAATGCCGTAAAGCATGGTGTCGGGCGGGCGACGGGACGGGTAGAGATTTCGCTGACCGCCCGCCGAGAGGCGAACCGCCTGCGGCTGACGGTCGAGAATGACATGCCGGACGGCGAGGGTGCCATGGCACCCGCCCCTGGCCGCGCCGCCACGGCGGGCACCGGACTGGGGCTGCGGAATGTTGCCGACCGGCTACGCGCCCGGTATCAAGAAGGCGGTATGCTGGAGGCTGGCGTGCTGGGTGCCGATTTGCGGGTCGTCGATTTACGGTCCGGCCAGGTGCCTGACGGACGCACGGTATTGCCGCTGCGCTATCGGGCGGCGCTGGACCTGCCCTTTCTGGCGGGATGAAAGACGCACCGGTACATCATGCGCCCTGACGGCCCGCAGGCCTGGCGGCTTAGTTGAGGGGTCAGGGACCGGCGGTCCCGATCCAAGCCCAAGCGGACCGGTATTCATGCGCCCACTTTCCATTGCCGCCCTGTTCCCCCTGATGTTGCTGCCCCTTGCTTTGGCATGGCCACAGCCCGTTGCCGCGCAATCCTCGCCCCTGGGGCCGCTGGCAGATGCCGCGCGCAGCCAGATGCTGCAAGGCTGGGAAAGCGGGGTGGATGGCACCTGGTTCATGATGCGCAACACCGCGCAGGATGAGGCGGAGCAGACGCTGACAGTGCCAGCAGGGCCGCCGCCAGAAGGCGGACGGCGAACGCTGGTGCAGGTGTCTGTCGCATCCAAGGAGGCGTCGGCTTCGGTCGGCCTGATGGTGCGCAGCGGGCAAGCGGGGGCGCTGTGCCTGTTGGAGATCACCGCGCAAGCTGCGGCCAACCTGTTCTGCGTCGAGGGCGGCAAAAGCCGCACCATCGCCAATCAACCCAACGCGGCCCGGATGGACGGAACGGATACGATCGAGATGGTGGATGTGCCGGGCGCGGCGCGGTTCTATCTGAACGGCCAGCAGATCGGCGATGTCGAAGGCTCTCCCGCCTTGGGGGATGAGATCGGCATCATGGCCTATGATCGCGGCACCTTCGGGATTTCGGGGTTTTCCATCACGGATGTCAGCGCCGCGCCTGCGCCCCAGCCAGAGGCGGGACAGGGTGGGGGTCAGGGCAGCGGCGGGGCGCCGACGCTGGCGCAGGTGATGGGGCCTTTGGCCGATGCGGTGCAGGCGGCCCCGGCGCGTGACGGCTGGCAGGTTTACCTGAAGAATGACTGGCTGGTTTATGAAAACGCCGCCAAAGCCGGGGGCGAGATGATCGTGACCATGCCCGTCGGCCAGCCCGGTGCCGAAGGGCGGTTGACCAAACTGGCGGTGGGCATTCTGCCGGCCGCGGGCTGGCAGATTGAGGACATGCCGAAATCTGCGGTCGGGCTGGTCTTGGACAATCCGCAGACCAAATCCTCTTGCGTGGGCGAGATCACCGGCGCGCGCGACGGTCTGGTGCTGTGCTTTGGCTCCGACGGATCGGCGCGCGAAATGGGGCGTCTGCCGGGGGCCGCCCATGGCGATGGCAGTGATACGCTGACGCTTTACGAGGTGCCGGGTCTGGCCGAATTTGCGCTGAACGGCCAGGTCATAGCGCAGGTCACCAATGACCCGTCGCAAGGCGCGAACCTTGGCATTCTGGCCTGGGAGCGCGGCTTGTTTCATGTGGGGGCCTTTGCAATTGGCCCCGCACAGCCGCAGACGGGCGGCGGCGCGGGGGGCGGCGGCGCGGCGCCTGCGGGGCAGGTCGGCGGTGACGGCCGGGGTTCGGCCAGCCTGCCCTTGCCGACCTTCGGCAATGATACCGTGCGGCTGGTTTCGGTTTACCTTGGCCTGACCAACGGCATCTTCATGCACGAATTTGGCCATGCCCTTATCGGCGAGCTGCAATTGCCCTCGACCGGGCCGGAGGAGGATGCGGTAGACATATTTGCTGCCCTGCGCGTGGTAGAGCCAACAATGTATCCCTCGGGTGAAAAGGAAATCGACCAGATCGGGGCGGGGGTGGCGACCTATGCCGCGCTGCAATGGTATTACAGCGGCAAACTGGGCGAACAAAGCGGCTCTGTCACGCCCTGGATGGACGAACATACCGCCGATCTCAAGCGGTTCCGCAACGTGTTCTGCGTGCTTTACGGCGGCAATCCGGCGCTGTTTCAGGGCATGGCGCAAGAGGTCGGGTTCGATGATCGCACGCTGGGGCGCTGTGGCGATGAATTCACCAAGCAGAACCGCGCCTGGCGCACCATTCTGGCACCCCATACCCGCGTGGGGCAATGGAGCCCGGAAGGCATGTTGCCCGCCGATGCCCCCGGCCAGCCGATTGAAGTGGTGTTCGAACCTTCGCGCTTTCCGGTCGGCCAGTTCATCACCGAACGCTTTTCCAGCGCCCTGCGCGGCTTTGCCGAGGGAATGGCCAAGACCTATGCCCTGCCGCGCCCGATGAAGGTGATCTACCGCGACTGCGACCAGTTGAACGCCTGGTACAGCAATGACGAGGCCAGCATCACCATGTGCTATGATCTGTTGCAGGATCTGGCCGTGATGATCTCTGACATCGAGGATGGGCCAGCGACGGGCGGCGGCGGGGCACCCGCCCCCTCGGGTGGCACGGTCGGGGGCGCGGCCCCCGCCCAGCCCGCCAGCAATGAGCTGATTGATCTGGGTGTTCCGCCAACCAGCCTTCTGTTCCCCGCCCCCTACCGTGGCCCCACGCCCAACGGCCACACCAAGGCTGAGGTGGTGACGACCGAGGGTCTGGCGCAGCTTCTCAATCACGGGGGGCGGGTGTTGCTGATCGACACCAGCGGCGCAAGCAATACGCTGCCGCAGGCCCTTTCGGTGCCCGATGCGGGGCGCGATGGCAGCGTGACCGACAGCTTTCAACAGGCGCTGTCAAGCTGGCTGCAAGAGCAGACCGGTGGCAACGGGCAGGTGCCCATCGTGTTCTTTGGCACGGGGATGCAGGACAGGTCCAGCTATAACGGAGCGTTGCGCGCCGGACAGTTGGGCTGGAAGGTCTATTGGTATCGCGGCGGGATCGAGGCCTGGGTGGCCAATGGCCTGCCGCTGGCCCCGGCGCAATAGAGACGGGCGCTCAATCTTGGTGTCTGGGGGTATGGCGCTGCTTTGCGTGCGCCATGCCACAAGCAAGGCGTGCGCATTCAAGGCGGGAAGTTCATCGCCCGCCGATGCAGTTACTCAGCCAGTTGCGCGCCTTGGACCCGCTGTGCCATTCGCCCTGAACAACGGTGTTGCCCTTGTAGGTGACGGTATAGTCCTGCCGATCCTCGATCGAGGTGACCAGCGCACGGGAAGAGGGCACCGCGAACAGGATCATCCCCAGATCCTTCGACCAGGGAAACGGCGCGATGAAGGCCTGCACCGTCTGGCGTTCTCCCGATTGGGTCAGAGTGACCTTGGCCCTCTTGATCCGGCTGACATGAGGGATGCCTAGGCCAAAAAAGCCAAGAAACGTGCCGCCATCCTTGCCCGCCCAATCGGCCATAAGCACACCACCACCCAAGGTCAGCCACGAGGCCATGCAGACCCCGGCCTTGTTGCGGGAGGGAGAACTGTCGAAATCCCAGGTGCCCTCTTTCAGCTTGCGATAAACCGGATCGTTCAGGCGCTGCGCCTCTGCCTCCGCCTCGGCGCGGGCAGAGGCCGCAGCGAAGTCGGCCCAGTCCTGCGCCGAATAGTTCATCGGCGGCGGGGTTTCATAATAGCCACTGTCATCATAGCCGCCATCGTCATAGCCATCGTCATAGCCATCGTCGTAACCGACCCCGCCATCCATCGGCGCACACCCCAGCCAGCCAGCATCCCCACCGCCGGTCGGAAAATACCCCGGCGGGCAACGGCCCTCGGCATGGGCCGGGGAGGAGAGGGCAAGGGTGGCGCACAACGCGGCAAGGCAAAGAGGCGAACGGACGATCATCTGGACTCTCTGGCGATTGAAGGGATTGGCGTGGAATGGGGGATGGCCGCTCTCATTGATCATGCCGGCCAAGGGGGGGAACAGGGTCACAGCAGGCCGATCGTTGCGCTGCGGCCGGGATGCCGCACCAGTACGTCGGGCCACGATGACAAATGGGCCAGCGAGGGGCAAGGTTGGCCGAAGCCCATATCCCAGCCCGCCTCATCATGCCCCGCGCTCCTTTGTCCTTCAGGTTCCAGCCCGCCTTGATCGATCCCCTCTGCCATCTTGTGGATCAGCGCGGTCGCGGCCTTGCGGCTGGAAACGCCCAACATCCGCAAAAGCTGCGAGACATGGTTGCGCACGGTGAAATGCGACAGGCCAAGCCGCCGACCGATATCCTTGTTCGACAGATCCTGCGCCAGAAGTTGCAGTATCTGCCGTTGCCGGGCGGTCATCTCTGCCAGACCGGGACGGCTTTCATGAAGCGTGATGCGGCAGGCGGCGGGCAAGCTGTGGCGAAGCTGCGCCAGCAGAGCAGAGAGGTGGTCCGACATCTGGGATGCGGGGTATCCCCCCTCGACCGAGATGGTGAAACGCACCGGATGTGGATCGGCAGAGGCCGTGAATTCCGGCACAGAGGGAAGGGAAATTTCTGACATGGCCGACATGGCGGGAACCCGTTTTTGTGAATATGACAAGGCTAGCAACGCGGTCCGCCACTGTTGACCCCGATTTCGCCCGGTGGCCCGCCTGCGACGGATGAAGGGCACAACTATTCGACGAACCGCATCCCTTGGCCGACGAATGGCAGGGTTTGCCGGGGCTTGCAGCACACGGCAGGGCACGGAACACTGATGCCCGGCAAAACAGGAGGCGGCATGTCAGGCTTGAGCGTTCTGGTGGTGGATGACGAACCCCTGGCGCGGCGGCGGCTGATCCGGCTGATGGCCAAGCTGGACTGGATCGCCCGGATCGATGAGGCGGGCGATGCGCCACAGGCGCGCCAGATGGCCGCCACGCTGCGCCCTGACATTCTGGTGCTGGACATCCAGATGCCCGGCGGCAGCGGGTTTGATGTGCTGGACGGGCTGAGCCCTGCACCGCCCGCGCTGTTGTTCGTCACGGCCTTTGATGACCAGGCGTTGCGGGCCTTTGCGGTCAATGCCATCGACTATGTGACAAAGCCGGTCGAGCCTGGCCGTTTTGTTCAGGCGATGGAGCGCGCGCGCAATGCGGCTGCCCAGCGCGCGCAGACCGACCGGCTGGCCGAGATGCAAGAGACGGTCGCCGCGCTGAAACGGGCGCTGTCAGAACGTGGACAGCGCGCGACAGAGTTCTGGGTTCGGGTGCGCGGTGATTATTTGCGCCTGCCGTCAGAGGCAGTGCTGCGGTTTCAGGCAGAGCGCGATTATGTCCGCATTCATGTAGCCGGGGCCGATTATCTGCATCAGGAAAGTCTGTCCTCGCTGGAACGCAGGCTGGACCCGGCCGAATTTCCCCGCGTACATCGCAGCACGATCATTCGGCGCAGCGCGATTGCCCGGGTCCGGCAATTGCCGTTGGGCGGGCTGGCGGTCGTGCTGACCGACGGATCGGAAATTCGCGTCGGGCGTACCTATCTGACGGCCTTTCGTGCCGGGCTGGCGCGGCAGGTTCCCTGAGAATCCCGGCCTAGGGCAAGGGGTCAAAGGTGCTGAGGGTATAGCCGTCTGCGCCCTCGGTCGTCAGGATGCCACCGTCACAGGTGCGGCTGCGGGTTTGATAGCTGTGACTGGTTTCCACCTGTTTTAGCGCCACGTCAGGCCGCCCGGCGTGAAACCACAGCGTCGCCTCATAGCGCGCCTTGGTGGCGGCAGTGGACTCGACGCCCACGGTTACCAGCGTGACCTCACGGATCAGGCCGGTGGGATCGGTCTGGCGGGCCATGACCTGAGCCTGATCTTCGCGTGCATAGCCCTCAAGCCGGGCAAGGCAGGCAGCGAAATCGGGCATGGTTTCAGTGACGGGCAGGACAGGCAGCGTGCCGCCGGCCATGACGCTGCCTGAAACAGCCAGCCAAAGCACGATACCCGGCGCGACTGCGCCCCAAAGCTTCACAAAAGACATGTCACATCCTTCCTGCCCGTCACGGCACAGGGTTTGCCCAAGGTGCTGCCGCGTCAATCACCGGCGGGGCACTGGTGCAGGTTTGTCCGTGGCATTGTCCAAAGGAGGGATTGGCATCGCGGGTTTGCAGGTGCCCGCTCTCGTAAGCCCTTGAAGCAATGCCAAAGAGCGGTGGGCCGAATGCCTGTGCCAAGCGTCGCCATTCCGTCATGCTGCATGGCAAGAAGCACCCAAGGCGTTGCTTGCGGAACATGGGCCGCGGCCAGCGAGCCTTGCGACCGTCCTCCCGTTCGCGCCGCCCCAGCCCGTCACATGCAAGATATTCACCCCCTGCTGATCGTGGGTTCCCATGTCCGGCCCCGGACCTTGTGATCCACGGTTCGGCCTATCCCCGCCAGCGCAACTTTTCGACCAAAAGCGCGAAGGCCCGAGAGGTTTGCAGGCGCGACGGATAGTACAGGTGATACCCCGGAAAACTGGGGCACCAATCCTGCATAACGGGCACCAGTTTTCCGTTGTCGATCCAGGATTGCAGATGCGTGTCGGGCAGACAGCAAAGGCCCAGACCGGCAGCGGCGGCCTCGATGACCAGATCGGGATCGTTGCAGGTGAACTGACCCTCGACCCGCACGTTGATGTTGCGCCCGTCCCTGCCCAATTCCCAGGCATATATCCCGCCAAGCGTGGGAAGCCGCAGATTGATGCAGGTGTGATGCGTCAGGTCATCGGGCACCTCTGGCTGTCCGTTCCTGGCCAGATAAGCAGGAGATCCGACCACCAGCATCCGCAGGTCGGGGCCGATCCGAACCGCAATCATGTCTTTTTCAACGCTTTCGCCCAACCGCACGCCAGCGTCGAACCGCTCGGCCACGATATCGGTAAATCTTTGATCTGCTGCGATTTCGATTGTGATGTCAGGATATTCACGCATCAGAGCGGCCGCTTTGGGAAACAGGATCGTATGGGCGGCGTCCCGGCTGGCGGTGATGCGGATGTTGCCTGCCGGGCGGTCCCGCAGGGCGTTCAGGCTGTCCAGCCGGGCCTCGATGTCATCAAGTGCGGG
>CALRKX020000021.1:0-12947 GCA_943368305.1 Erythrobacter sanguineus | reverse complement strand
GCGCCACCCGGCCCATAGATCTTGGCATAGGCGATGCAGACCCAAGCCACATGGGCGATGAAAAACCAGTCGAAAATCCGCAGCTTCAGGTCGCCCAGATAGGGAAGGATCATGAAGGTCAGGAACACCAGATACAGTCGTGAGGCCGTCAGCGACAGGCTGCCCAGCTTGAGGCTGAACTCGATTGGCACCATCACCACCAGGATCAGCAGCAGCAAGATCGCCAAAGGTGCCTTGGGCTCTTCTTGCGGGTAGCTGCGAGTAGCAGGGGCCTGGGCCGAGGAGGCGCTGTCAGACAAGGAATGGCGACTTTCTTCTCTGGCTTTCTGGCGGGCGGACCGGCGCCAGGGCCGGAGGCAGCTTGCATCATACACCAAAAAACCGCGACGTGAACATGCACGATCCTGCAACTGCAGCACCGGGTGCTGCAGTTGCCGAATCAGGAGGGCCAAGGGCGAAAATCCTTTGCGCTGAACCCGATGGCCGATGCACTGCGGCCACAGGAACGCGCTTTTTGGATTCGCGCATATTGTATCTAAATAGGAAACGGATCGTGTATATTGTGCCCGCAAGCCAAACAAATGCGGCGGCCCAGGCCCCAACAAACAACCCTGAGTTGCCAAAATCTTTCACAACATTACCGTAGGTATTCCACGGTTCCGCCTTAATGTTTCCGCATTTCTGGATAGCGAAAACTTGATGGAATCCGTTTTCCGGGCTATGGTCAGAAGACTGTTGAGCGTTTCATTTTTCCCCTCGCTCATTGTGTCAAATTTCTCCCCCTGGCCCCCACCAACAGGGAGCCCATGTAATGAGGACGCTGCTTATGAAAAAAACCCTCCTGAGCCTCGCGCTCGCGTTTGCCGCATCGACCGGTGCCGCCAACGCTGCCCCCGTTTATGCCCAAGCCATCGTTTCGTCCGACCAGAACGGAACCACCGTTGCGCCTGAGCGTTCGGATGCCAATGCCGTGATCGGTGCTGCTGATGGCGTGTTCTACTCGCTCGGCCTCGGCGGCAACCTGGTTCTCGACTTCGGCGTCGGCATGGCGTCGACCCCCGGTGCCGTTTCGGAAGTGACCTTCAACCTGGAAGGTTATATCGAGCGGATGTGGGTCTATGTCAGCAAGACGCTTGATTTCAGCGCGCCGGCTGTCGCCTATGTTTCCAACCAGCAGGCTGGCCTGCCGGGTGGTGCGACCCTCACCTTCGCGACCGAAGGCTTCCGTTACGTGAAACTGGTTGACGCCAGCCCGGTTCGCGCCGGCCGTGACGGTTTCGACGTTGACTCGATCAGCTTCTCGCCTGTGCCGGTTCCGGCTGCTGGCCTGATGCTGGCTGGCGCTGTCGCTGGCCTCGGCGCTCTGCGTCGTCGCGCCAAGAAGGCCTGAGCCTTTCGGCCCATGCACTTGCAGGGGGCGGCCTTCGGGCCGCCTTTTTGCATTTCAGATTTGCCGGCCTGCGGCCTGTTGCAGCATCCAGACCATGCGGGCCAGACGCAGACGGATCAGCGTTGTACCTCCCCGCAATTTCTCGCGCATCCCCGACAGATGGGGTGAGGCCAACACCTTCGGCAGATGCACCAGCGCGCTGACCGGCATCGCCAATGCCTTCAGCGCCCAGGCTGCGCGGCTGGGTTCCAGTTCGAACCCCTCGCGCGTCAGGCGCAACCATTTCTTGCGAAGGGCCTGCCAATCCTGCCGGGAGGGATGACCAACCCGCAAGGAGGGGGCCGCCAGCAGCCGGAACCCTTTCGCCGTGGCGCGGCGGCACCAGTCCAGATCCTCGGACACGCCATGAATGAAAGGGCCGGTGGCCTGAAACACATCCCGCCGGGTCACCAGATTGGCGGTGACCGAAAACCCCTTCTTTTCGATATAGCCGCGCCAGTCAAAGGCAAAGACCGCCTCGAACGCCTCGGCCCCCGACCGGGGGGGCGGGGTTTCATCGAACACATCGATCCGGCCGCCGAACAGGTCGCCGTCTGTCCGCGCGCCGGTGGTTCGCACCATGGCCAGCCAATCGGCGGCGGGCAGGCAATCACTGTCGAGGAACGCCAGAACGGGTGCCGTGGTTTCAGCAACGCCACGGTTGCGCGCCAGAGCCGCGCCTTTGGCCGCTTCGGTCACGATGCGCAGGCCGGGCAGGGCGGCGCGGGCCGGATCAAGACTGTCGGTCGAGGCATTGTCGATCACCACCAACTCGACATCGGGGCCAAGCTGGGGGGCCAGCGCCGTCAGGCAGCGCGCCAGCCGGGTGACATCATTATAATGCGGAATGATGACGGCAATCGCCGGGCAGCCCGCCGCCGGCAGATCAGGCATCGTAGCTTTCATAGCCATAATCGCCGTCCATGATCCGGCACTTGTTCAGGACGATCCCCATGACATTGGTCAGTTCCGCCACCTGTCGCTCGGCCACGTCGATCTGGCTCATCGGGGTCTCTTCGGCCGCGACGATGATGATCGCGGCATCGACCTGCCGCAGAAAGCCGATGCTGTCATCGGTCGCCCGCAGGGGCGGCACGTCGAACAGCACCAGATCGGGCTGATAGGCCGCCTCGATCGCGGTCAGCGTATCGCGGGTCACGGTGCTTTGCAGCAGCTCGGACGGGTTCTTGACCGAACTGCCGTTCAGCCCGAAGGCCACGTTGCCGCCATGGCGCAGGGCGTGATCGGCAAAGGAAACCCGCCCCTCCAGAACGTCACCCATGTTGTGGGCCGGGGCCTGCCCCAGTGTCTTGGCCAGCGTGCCGCGCCGCATGTCGAAATCGATCACCAGGGTGCGCTGCTCTGCCTGACGGCCAAAGCTGAAGGCCAGGTTTGCCGTGGTCATCGTCTTGCCGCAGCCACTGTGCGGTGAGGTGATGGCGATGCGTTTCCAGCCATTGGCCTGGGCCTGTTGGGTGATCCGGGTGCGCAGGATGTCAAAGGGGGCAGAGGGCGCGCCGGGCTGCAGCGTCACCAGCTGGCGGTTTTGGCGGCGCAGGCCCTCCATGTCGAGGGGCCGCAGGCTCTGCCACAGGTCAGAGGCTGCGGCGGGGATCGGCGCTGAAGGGGCCGGTGCCGTCATCGCCGGGGCGCTCGTCCCCTGGGGGGTCAGTGCCGCCCCATCGCGTTGCGCCCGGGCCTTTTCGATTGCTGCCTGAAGCCGTTCCATCTGTCTCTCTCCGTCGATGCCCGGCCGCACGGGGGCCAGTCAGGGAAAACCGTGCTACCAGCGCAGCCCGAACTTGTTGCCAACCTTCTGCGCCAACAGATCCAGCGGCATGTAAAAGGTGTGAATCGCCCAGACCGCGAGCGGAACGCTGATCATGATGGCAAGGGTTACCGCCATGCTCAAACGACGCCGCCGGACCTGTTCACTATGGGATTGGATATAGGGCAGCGAAGCCAGGGGCGTGATGCCCAGCTTGCGCACAATCGCCTCTGGCCTGCGCGGTGCGCTGTTCAGCTTCTCGATCAGGACGATCAGCCCAAGGCCCGCCAGAATGCCGAACAACGTCCCTCCCCCGGCCAGCAGCACCCGGTTGGGTTTGGCGGGCGAGTTGGGCACGATAGGCTGTTCCAGCACCGTCAGACGTTCGCCGCGCGACAGGGTTTCGATCCTCTCGCCGGTGCTGGCCTTTGCCAGGTTGCCGACAGCCGCATTATACTGGCCCTGCACGTTGGAATAGTCGCGCTCCAGAGATTCCAGTTGGACACCGTTCGCAGCCGTGCGGGCAATGGCGTCGTTCAGTTTATCCAGAACAGCCTGGGTCTGTGTCTTCTGATCCTCCAGCGCCGAAACACGGGAGTCGATATCCGCCAGTTGCAGATCCAGCGGCGAGGCCCCGGACTGAACCGTGCCAAGCTGCTGGGCCACCACGGCCTCCAGCTTCTTGATCTGTCCTTCCAGCACCTTGATCTTGGGGTTGGTCGGGGCATAGACGGCCTGGGCCTGGCTCAACTGGTTGCGCAGATCCTCAAGCTGTTTCTGCTCTGGCGTCAGCTTGACGCCCTCGACACCCTGGATCTGGCCCGTCGTGTTGAAAATCTCGATCAGGCGGGTGCGCTGTGCCTTCAGGGTTGAGATTTCCCGATCTGACTGGGCGATACGCTCTTGCAGAATACCCTGCTGACCAAGGCGATAGGGCTGGCCGTCGGGCAAAGAGTCAGAATTTGTGGTCTTGAATTCGATCAGCTTGGCTGAAATTGCGGCCAGATCGGCATTCAGCCGGTCAACTTCCTGCTGAAAGAAATCCTGGGTCTGGCCCGCGCGTCCGGTACGGCTTTCGACGTCCTCGCGCTGAATGACGGCCATGTATTCGTTCATCACCGCCGCCGCCTTGCGGCCCGATCTGGCCTGAAAGCTGACGGTCAGGATCGAGGCGCCATCCTTTGTAACGCTCGATGATACCGTCGTCTGATTGCGCATCGACGCATAGATTTCATCCGGGGTCATGCGGGCCTGATCAGGAAACACCTCGAGCCGCCGCGCGATATCGAGAAGATTGCTGCGATTTATCAGCCGCTGCTCGAACAGCTGCAGCTGTTCGCGCGCAGGAGTGTTCACCGTGGGCGGAGCCAGCGCCGAGGGGATCTGCGAGGATTCCAGCAGGAACCGCGCCTGGCTGACGAAAACCGGCGGCAGCGACACGGCCACGCCGAACGAGATGACCGAGATCACCATCGCCACCAGCATGAAGACCGGCAGCCTGCGCAGGAAAAGCTTGAGGTAGTATTTCATGTCAGGCGGGCTTCTCCTCGGGGATCCCGTGGGCACCAAAGAACACCTGGTCCTTCAGCACCTCATCGATGATCTGTTCGGTAACGGTGTGGCTTTCCGCACTCCAGGCGTAAAGCATGGCGAAATCGCACATCTGGTTGACCAGACGCGGAATGCCGCGGGTCACGCGGTGAATCTCGGCGATCGCCTCGGGGGTGAACTCCTCGCCCGACCCACCTGCGTGGCGCAGGCGGTGCGAGATGTAATGTTCGGTTGCGGGCAGGTCCATCGGCGTCAGGTGAAAGCTGGCGGTGATGCGCTGTGCCAACTGGCGCATCCGCGGGTTCAGGACCAGATCGCGCAATTCGGGTTGGCCGACCAGGATCAGTTGCAGCAACTCATCCTTGCCCGAATTGATGTTGGTCAGCAGCCGCAGCTCTTCCAGCCCCTCGATCGACAGGTTCTGCGCCTCGTCGAAGATCAGGATGACTTTCCGGCCCGCCGCATATTCACCGATGATGAATTCCTGCAACTTCTGGAACAGCTGCACATAGGTTTCGCCCGGGGTGATATCGACATCCAGCGCATTCAGCACCCACTGGATCAGCTCTCCCCGCCCGCCCTGCGCGTTCGAGATCAGGCCGACGATCACATTGGGATCCAGCCGGTCCAGGAGTGCGCGCAGAAGCGTGGTCTTGCCGGCACCGATCTCGCCGGTGATCAGGGTGATCGGCGCGCTGGACATGATGCCGAATTCCAGCACCGAAAAGGCGCGCCGGTGCTGACCCGACCAGTAGATGAAACTGGGATCGGGCTGCAGCGCGAAGGGGCGTTCGCTCAGTCCGAAGTAATCTGCATAAAGAATGGGGCGGGCCATCATGCTGTTCAGTTAATCCAAAACTCCGGATCGGGAAACCGCCACCCGAAGGATAGAGGCCCCCGACAGGACAAAAGACCGTGCAGCAGGCGGGGCAACAGGCCGGGCGGCAGATTGGACCACTCCGGCCAGTCCCGCCGAAATCATCCACGTTCTGCCCCAGGGAAAATCCTGCATCTCACGCACCCCGCTTCCACATCCTGCCACTCCTGATGCCGGGGCGGCCATGCGGAGCCACCCTCCCGGTCCGGACCGGCAAGCTGCCGCAAGAATGCTAACAAGGCGTTTAGGACAATTATATAGCCGAATTGCGGCACCTGCAGCATCGCGGCCAAAGCCAGCGGCAAAGCCTTGCCGGAAACCCCCTGTGGATCGGTGGCTTTTCGCCAATGTGATTCTGGAGGATTCGGGTGCAAAGGGCATTACTGGTTCCTGATACTGTAAAAAAACCCAATAAATGCTGCATTGTCCCCAGTCCGGAAACCGCAGCCGATGCTGCAAGTGCATAATCATTGTGCAATGCCAGAAAATAGTCGCAAGGAACAGAAAATACAGCTAAAAACCACCGGGTAAGTTTTACCGTAGGTTCACCATGATGCGATAGCTGGTAGAGTGGTAGACAGGGGATGAAGATTGTTCCCGCCCCTTCGCAAGCCCAGGCCACAAGCCAAGCCCAAGACTGAATAAATAGTCCTGCCCCTTCCAGAGCTGCCCTGACAGGTGCAAGCAGAGGTTGATAATGGTTGTTCATTTCCAGAATTTTCGTTCCCCAGAGGCTGTCGTCACCACCGCAGCCGAGGCCTTGTCCGCCCTTCCCAAGGTTCAGACAGGCCCGCTTTACCGCAACGTCTTCAAGCGTGTCCTTGATACGCTGCTGGTGCTGGTCGCCCTGCCGGTAACCCTGCCCGTCGTGCTGGTCATGGCGCTGCTGGTTGCCCGCGACGGTGCCTCACCCTTCTTCCTGCAAAAGCGCGTCACCAGGAACGGCCGCATCTTCCACATGGTCAAGATCCGCACCATGGTGCCTGATGCCGAAACCTATCTGGCCAGCTATCTGGCCAAGACCCCGGCCGCCCGCCGCGAATGGGACGAGACGCAAAAGCTCAAGGACGATCCGCGCATCACCCGTGTGGGCCGCCTGCTGCGCAAGACCTCGCTGGATGAACTGCCGCAGTTGTGGAACGTGCTGAAGGGCGACATGTCGCTGGTCGGTCCGCGCCCGATGATGGTGGACCAGCAAGATCTGTACCCCGGTCGCGCCTATTACGCGCTGCGCCCCGGCATCACCGGCCCCTGGCAGGTATCGGACCGCAACCACGGCACCTTTGCCGGCCGCGCCAAGTTCGACGCCGAATATTATGCCAACCTCTCTCTGGCCACGGATTTGTCGATTTTGCTGCGTACCGTCTCGGTCGTTGTGCGCGGGACCGGATACTGAGATACTTCCCGCATTGCTGGGGTTGACCCTGCGGCCCGCAAGGGCGGCGGGGTCTTGGTGTGGACGGATATCGTGACGATCAGACGTATTGCCTTGGGAACGACGATGGCCCTGGCCATCAGCCTGCTTTCAGCCTGCCAATCCTCCGAGGAAAAGGCAGAGGCCCATTATCAGGCCGCACAGGAGCTTTTGCAGAAGGGCGACACTGACCGCGCCCTGGTCGAATTGCGCAACGTCTTTCAGCTGAACGGCCAGCACCGCGCCGCGCGCGAAACCTATGCCCGCGTCCAGCGTGAAAAGGGCAATCTGCGCGAAGCCTATGGCCAGTATCTGCGCCTGGTCGAACAATATCCTGACGATTTCGATGGCAACGTCGCCCTGGCGGAAATGGCCATGACCAGCGGCGCCTGGGATGATGCCGAGAAATCCGCCGCCGCCGCCGCCAAGGCCAAGCCCGATGATCCCGGCGCCAAGGCGCTGGTGCTGATCATGGACTATCGCAAGGCGCTTATGGCCAAGGACACCGGCAAGACCGCCACGCTCGTGACCGAGGCCGAGGCGCTGCTCAAGGCCAACCCCAAACTGTCGCTGCTGCGCAAATTCCTGGCCGACGAGAAAAGCCGCGCCAATGACCCGCAGGGGGCGCTGGCGCTGGTTGACGAGGGTATCA
Organism: Erythrobacter sanguineus; assembly: GCA_943368305.1. Classification (GTDB taxonomy): domain Bacteria; phylum Pseudomonadota; class Alphaproteobacteria; order Rhodobacterales; family Rhodobacteraceae; genus Fuscibacter. Next base: position 5,256 of record CALRKX020000021.1, on the reverse strand, counting down.
AGACCGATCCCGCCTATGATGACTTCTATACCCTGCGGCTGGCGCTGCTGTATCAGATGGGCGAAACCGACAAGGTGACCGAACATCTCAAGGCGATGATCGCGCGCAGGCCCGATGATGCCAAGACGCGGGAAATGCTGATTGCCTGGTATGTGTCGCAGAACGATACCGAGGCCGCCGAACAGGCAATCCGGGCCGAGATCGACCCCGCCAAGGATGATCTGCCGCCCCGCCTGCGCATGATCCAGTTCCTCTTGCAGACCAAGGGCAATGACGCCGCCCGCGCCGAGATTGAAAGCTATATCACCGCCTTGCCGTCTTCGGCCCATGTGCCGCTGCTGCAATCCATGCTGGCGGGCCTTGATTTCGAAGCCGGCAAGCAGGCCGAGGCGATTGCCGCCCTGCAAAAGATCGTCGAGGACAGCCCCACCGCCCCCGAGATTTCCGCCATCCGCATCTCGCTGGCGCAGATGCTGTCGCAGACCGGCAACGAGGTGGGCGCGCGCGCCATCGTGGAAGAGGTCTTGCAGGCCGACGCCAGCAATGCGCAGGCGCTGAAGCTGAAAGCCTCGTGGCTGATCGATGATGACAAGACCGGCGATGCGCTGATCGCCTTGCGCAGCGCGCTGGAACAGAACCCGCGCGACGCCGAGACGATGACGCTGATGGCCCGCGCGCATGAGCGCGAGGGCAACACCGAACTGATGGCCGACATGCTGTCGCAGGCGGTCGAGGCTTCGGGGCAGGCGCCTGGGGAATCCTTGCGCTATGCCGCCCTGTTGCAGACCCAGGGCAAGCTGCAACCGGCCGAGGATACGCTGTTGAACGCGCTGCGCCGCGAGCCGGACAATGTCGGCCTTCTGGGCGCGCTTGGCGGTCTTTACCTGCAAATGAAGGACTGGGGCCGCGCCGATCACATCGTGCGCACACTGGAGGCGGGCAAGACCGATGCCGCCCGCCGCACCGGCGACGAGCTGAAGGCCCGCCTTCTGGCCGCCAGCGGCCAGGAAACCGAGCTGACCCAGTTCCTTGAATCCCTCGCCTCGCAGGCGGGGCGGCCCGATGCCCAAATGGTTCTGGTGCGCGATGCGGTGCGCCGGGGCGACTATCCGCAGGCGCTGGCCCAGATCGTGGATCTGGAGGCGAAATACCCTGATCAGCCCGAGGTCGGGCTGCTGCACGCGCTGGTGCTGTCGTCATCAAACAAGGTGCCAGAGGCGATTGCCCGCCTGCAGGAGCTGACGGCCAAAGCCCCCAGCTTCGAACAGGGCTGGCTGGCGCTGGTGAACATCCAGACCGCTTCGGGCGATGCGGCGGGGGCGACGGCATCCTTGGACAAATCGCTGCAAGCGGTGCCTGCCAGCAAGCTCTTGCGGTGGGCCAAGGCCGGCGCTCTGGAACGGTCGGGCGATATCGATGGCGCGATCGCGGTCTATGAGACGCTGTACACCGAAGACAGCAACTGGCTGGTCGTGGCCAACAACCTGGCCAGCCTTCTGGCCGATCACCGCGACGATGCCGACAGTCTGGAGCGCGCCTATGTGATCGCGCGGCGCCTGCGCGGCGCCGATCAGCCCGCGTTCCAGGACACCTATGGCTGGATCGCCTTCCGCCGGGGCAGCCTGGACGAGGCGCTCTCTGCGCTGGAACCCGCCGCCAAGGGCATGCCCGACGATGCGGCAGTGCAGTACCATCTGGCCATGACCTATGGCGCGATGGGACGCAAGGATGAGGCGCTGGCGATCCTGAACAAGGTGGCCAGCACCGTTCCCGCCCCGCCCAAAGCACTGGCCGACAAGGTTCAGGCCGAGATCACCCGGCTTGAAACCGCCCCGGCAACCCAGGGGAACAACTGACCTTCCCCGACGCATAAGCGGAAAACCGACAGAAAACGCGGCAGAAAGGCATCAACTGCCGCGTCTTCGTGCAAGACCTGCTTGCAGGTCGGGCGATTGTTTTCGATGCTGTGCCAAACCTTTCAGCATGGACCGGATCTTACCATGACGAAGCTCTTCTATCGCCTGGCCGCGCTTGTGACGGCTGCCTTCGCGCTGATGGCGCATCCGGTGTCCGCCCAGGACGCGGGCTATCTGCTGCGCCCCGGTGACGTGTTGCAGGTCGAGGTGGTCGAAGACCCCAGCCTGAACCGCTCGACCCTGGTCTTGCCCAACGGCTCGATCACCTTCCCGCAGGCGGGCACGCTGCGCGCCGGGGGCCGCACGCCCGATCAGGTTCGTGCCGCGCTGACCGATGCGCTGGCACCCAGCTTTGCCGCCCCCCCCACCGTCTATATCTCGGTCGCCAGTGTCGGCGCCGCCACCGCAGCCCCGGCCGCGGGCGGCGGAGTCGCGGCTGATCCCGCCACGATGAGCGTCTATGTCATGGGCGAGGTTGGCGCGCCCGGCCAGAAAAAGGTCGAACCCGATACCAACCTGCTGCAATTCCTGGCCCAGGCCGGGGCGCTTTCGAAATTCGCCGCCGACAAGCGGATCGAGCTGCACCGCAAGAATGCCAAGACCGGCGCCGATGAGGTGTGGCTGTTCAGCATGAAGCAGGTTGGCGGCGGACAGGGCCGCATCAGCGGCATGACCCAACTGGCCGATGGCGATGTCATCGTGGTGCCGCAACGCAAGCTGTTCGAGTAAGCCGATGCGCAAGATGAACCGCACATGGTCCTTTGCCCTGGCCGGGGCAGGGCTTGCGGGTGTTGCGCTGGCTTCGGTTGCCGCTGCCCTGGCTGAAGATATGCCAAACCCGGCGATCATCTTCAGCTATGGGTCTACCCTGACGGCGAATGACAATATCGCCCTTGATCCGACCTCGGCTGGCACCAGCACCTGGCTGGATAACAAGCTGGGGCTGACCTATTCCAGCGAAACCGCCACCAGCCAGCTTTCCTTTGGGGCCAGCGGCGTGTTCCGCCTGTCGGACATGGCGGGGCAGGGGCGTGACAGCGCGTTTGACGACGGCACGCTCAACCTGAACTATGCCAGGCAGGGGGCGAACAGCCAACTGAGCTTTGGCGCGAAATACAACAAGGTCGATGTGGCGTTTTTCGACCCGCTTCTGCTGATCCCTGACCCGGAAAACCCGGTCGATTCCGGCGATCTGAGCACGGCGGCGGCGGGCTCGCGCGAAACCCGGCAAGCCTCGCTGAAATTCGCCACCGGGCTGGACGGCCCCTTTGGCATGAATTTTGCCGCCAGCCGCAACGAGCGGCGGTTTCAGGATACGGTTGACCCTGACCTCTATGACACCACCCGCACCAACCTGTCGGTGGGGGCCACCTTCCGCCCCGGCGCGCGTACCGGGGTCAGCTTTACCCTGTCGCAATCCGATTACAGCGCCGATGATATCGACCAGACCGACCGCACCACCCGCCGTGCGGTTCTGGGGCTGAATTATGCCCTCAACGATGCCACCACGCTGAATGCCTCGCTGGGCCAGACCTGGATCGCGGAAGATCAGGGCATCGGCCCTGGCCGGGTGCATACCGAGCAATCGGGCCTGAACGGCAGCCTCGCGCTGTTGCACGACCTGACCAACGGCTCTGTCGGGCTTTCGCTGGCCCATGACATTTCGACCGACGGCAAGACCCGCACCGATCTGCAACTGACCCGCGCGCTGGATCTGCCGAACGGCACCCTGTCGCTGGCCATCGGGCCCAGCTTTCAATCGGGCGGCAAGAACGGGCTGGCGGGCGATCTGAGCTATGGGCGCGACCTGCCGCAAGGGGCGCTGCGCGCCCAGGTCAGCCGCCGCTTTGCGACGAACGATCAGGCCGAAAACATCGACACCACCCGGCTGAACCTGGGCTGGAGCCATGATCTGACGCCCTCCAGCGGGCTGGACCTGAGCCTGGATTACCTGAACATCGACAGCGATGCCGTAGGTCAGGACCGTGAACGCGCTCGCCTGCAAGTGGCCTATACGCTGGATCTGGTGAATGACTGGCAGCTGTCGGGGGGCTATGCCCATATCTACAGCGACAAGGAAATCACCGGAACGGCACAGTCGAACTCGGTCTTTGTCACCATCGGCCGTTCGGTCAGCTTCGCGCCCTGATCCGGGCCAAGGCTTGCCGTTTTTTCCGCTCACAACCCGGTGAGGGGCAGGGGCTTCGCGGGCTTTTCCGCGTCGCTTTTTCTGCGTTTGCACGCTATCTTCGCCGGGTTGCATTCGCGCCCGAGGCAGGGCGGCAAGGTATTGAGTGACGGGAAAGGACGGCCGATGACAACAGCCAACGGGGTAGGGCGGCCGCTTGCGGCCTCGCTGAACGCGCCGGGACTGTTCTGGTTCATCCTGCTGGTCGCAGGTTCGCTGCCGCTGTTCTGGATCGGCATCGTGTCGCTGGGGCAGGCGTGGTCAACGCCCGAATACAGCCACGGGCCGCTGATTCCGCTGATCTCGCTGTATCTGTTTCTGCGCGAATTGCGCCACACGCCCCCCCCGACCGAGGCGCCCACCGACCGGACGCGCGGGGTGGGGGTGATCGTCTTCGGCCTGCTGGTCGCCCTTCTGGGCAATCTGGCCCGCGTGCCCGACATCGTGACCTATGCCATGATCATCTGGACCGGCGGCGTGGTCTTGACCATCTTTGGCTGGCAGCGCGGCATCCGCCACCAGTTGCCGGTGCTGCATCTGATCTTCATGCTGCCGTTGCCGCAGATGGTCTATTGGCGGATGAACATCGTCCTCCAGCACCTTTCCTCCGAAATCGGGGTATGGTTCGTGCGCATGGCCAATGTGCCGGTGTTTCTGGAAGGCAACATCATCGACCTTGGGGTCTACAAGCTGCAAGTGGCAGAGGCCTGTTCGGGCCTGCGCTATCTGTTCCCGATCCTGTCCTTCACCTATCTGACGGCGATCCTGTATCGCGGCCCGTTCTGGCACAAGGCGGTGCTGATGCTGTCGGCGGTGCCCCTGACGGTTCTGATGAATTCGTTCCGCATCGGGGTGATCGGGATTCTGGTGAATTCCTATGGAATCGAGCAGGCCGAAGGGTTCCTGCATTTCTTCGAAGGCTGGGTGATCTTTCTGCTGTGCATCGCCCTGCTGGCGCTGCTGGCGGTGATCTTGCAGCGGATGGCCCCCAACCCCCTGCCGCTTCTGGATGCGATCGATCTGGATACGCAGGGCCTGGGCGGCATTCTGGGGCGGATCGTGACGGTCCGGCCCTCGACCGCGCTGGCGGCTGCCACCGTGATCACGCTTGCCTTCTCGGGTTTCTGGGCCTGGCGGGGCACCGGCGATACC
>CALRKX020000020.1:0-13027 GCA_943368305.1 Erythrobacter sanguineus | reverse complement strand
AAAAAGAAAGGGCAGGCTAAATGCCTGCCCAACACTCGATACAGACGTAAAAGGCGCGATTACTTCGCAGCCGCAGCAGCCTTCTTGGCAGCGGCGGTCACATCAGCGGTGGCCTTCTTGACGGCAGCTTGCGCTTCTTCCGAAACGTCCTTGCCAGCGGCCAGGATCAGTTCAACGGTGTCCATCTGGACCTTCTTCGCGATCTCGGCGAAAGCGGCCAGGTTTTCAGCAGCCAGTTCGGCAGCGGCGGTGGCGAAATCCGAAGCAGCTTTGGTGTATTCAGCCGGCTCTGCCTTGGCTTTCGAAGCCACGGTCAGCTTGGCGATGGTCTCTTTGGCCCATTTGGTCGAGATTTCGGTCGATTTCTCGGCAGCCGACAGCGCAACGGCGGTCAGTTTTTCGCCAAATGCAGCTTGGGTCTTGAATGCGTTTTGCAGCGACGAAGCGTCAACCGGGAAGGAAGAAGCGAAGTCCTGGAACACCTTGGTAAAGTCGGGGGTCTTGGTCATTGTCTTGCTCCTGCAAATCCGGGGCAATATCCCCCGGCCTCTGATAGCAGGAATATAGATGCTGCACTGCAGCATTGCAAGTGGAATTTCTGCAATGCAGCAAAATTCTTGCCCCTAGGTAACCCTATTCTGCCCCCGAACCTCAGGTCGCCGGAACCGCCGCGACATAGCCCCCCGGTGCCGCCCCCAGAACCGCGCGTCCCGAATCACCCGGCACCCGCGCCGCCACCTTCTTGCCCGACTGGCCAGCCAGCCATTCGCCCCAGCGCGGCCACCAGCTTCCGGCGTGAAAGGTTGCGCTGGCCATCCATTCCTCTGGCGTCGTCATCGGCGCATCATTGGTATAATGGCCATACTTTCCCTTTGACGGCGGGTTCACGATGCCCGCGATATGGCCCGACTGTGACAGGATGAAGGTCTTGTCCTTCGAGCCCATCTGCCGCACGCCGTTGAAGCTGCCGCGCCAATGGGCGATGTGATCGGTCTCGCAGGCAATGGCGCAGACGGGCAGCTTTACCCCGTCCAGACTGACCGGCTTGCCAAATACCGGGAACGTCCCCTTGGCAAAGCCGTCGCCCTGACACAGCCCCCGCAGATATTCGACCGCCATCTTGGCCGGCAGGTTGGTGCCGTCGCCGTTCCAGTACAGCAGATCGAAGGCGGGTGGCGCCTCGCCCATCATATAGCTTTTGATCGCGGGCTGATAAATCAGGTCGTTCGAGCGCAGATAGCTGAAGGTCCGGCTCATGAAGTATTTCGACAGGATGCCATCCACCTTCGACTGCCGCTCGATCCCGTCTACGAAATCATCCGACAGGAACACCCCGACCTCGCCCGGATCGGAAAAATCGGTCAGCGTGGTGAACAGCGTTGCCGATTTCACCGTCTTGTCCCCTGCCCGCTCCAGATGCGCCAGCGTCAAGGACAGGGTGGTGCCTGCGATGCAGTATCCGACGCAGTTGATCTGTGCCTCACCGGTGATGCGTCGCACCTCGGCCATCGCGGTCAGATAGCCCTCTCGGATGTAATCATCCATGCCGACATCGGCATATTCCGCGCCGGGGTTGACCCAGCTTACCACGAACAGCGTGAACCCCTGATCGACGATCCACTTGATCAGGCTGTTCTGCGCCTTCAGGTCCAGCACATAGAACTTGTTGATCCAGGGCGGAAAGACCAGCAGCGGCGTCTGATAGACCTTTTCGGTGGCGGGCGTGTATTGGATCAGCTCGAACATGCGGTTGCGGAACACCACGCTGCCGGGGGTCGTGGCGATGTTCTGGCCAATGTGGAACGCCTCACGGTCGGCCAGCGTCACGGTCAGGCCGCCATTGCTGGCCTCGATATCGGCGATCAGGTTTTCCAGCCCCTGCACCAGACTTTCGCCATCGGTGGCAATCGCCTTTTCCAATGCATCGGGGTTGGTGCCCAGAAAGTTGGTCGGCGCCAGCATATCGACGATCTGCTTGCTGAAATACTCGACACGCTTTTTCTCGTCCGGGGCGATGCCTTCCATATCCTCGACCGCCTGGCTCACCGCCTCGGCGTTGATGAGATATTGCTGCTTGAGGTAGTTGAACGCCGGATGGGTGTCCCACAACGGGTTGGCAAAGCGGCGGTCCTTGGGGCCGGGGTCGGCGGGGGCCTTCAGCTCGCCGCTGGCCAGCGCCTGCTGTGCCTCGATGTAATGCTTCAGGCTTTTGGTCCAATAGCCGACCTGATGCTCCAGCAGTTTGGACGGGCTTTGCATCATAGCGGCAAGATAGGCCTGCGCCGCCTTCATGAACACTTCGGCCGAAGGACCGTGCAGCGCCGGATCATGCGCCTTTTGCTGCGCCATCGCCGCCATCAGGCGTTCTGTCAGGGCCTCGACCTTGGCAAGATTGGCCGTCAGCTTCTCCAACTTTGGTGCCGCCTCGTATTCCTTGGTTGCCATGTTACTTTTTTGCCCCTACTCTCGCTGCTATGCAGCATGAAGGCGCCCGCCAAAACGCGATGCGCCGCAAGGTATGGCGTATCATCGGTGGAGACTCCCTGACATGAAGTATATGGCCACCTATGACCTTATGGAAAGCATGCGCAACACCAACGAGTGGATGGGTGCGACTGCGCGGGCCATGGCCTCTTATCCCGCCTTTGCCCTGACCATGAACCCGATGCTGTCGCTGATGGCCGCTTGGGGAGAGGTGACAGAGCGCAGCTTTTCCCGCATGGTCGTCAAGCCAGACTGGGGAATCCGCTCCATTCCCGGCCCCGACGCGCAGGACCATCTGGTTGACGTCAAGACCATTGTCGAAAAGCCCTTTGGCAATCTGATCCAGTTTTTCGTGCGCCGCCGCGCGCCCATGGCCCGTAAAATCCTGATCGTGGCGCCGATGTCGGGGCATTATGCCACACTCGTGCGCTCGACCGTCACCAGCTTGCTGCCCGATGCCGACGTTTTCGTGACAGATTGGCACAACGCCCGCGACATTCCGATTTCCGCCGGCAAGTTCGATGTTGAGGATTACACCCTCTACCTCGTTGAATTCATGCGCACACTGGGGCCTGACACCAATGTCATCGCCATTTGCCAGCCCGCGCCCCTGACGTTGGCCGCCACGGCCTATCTGGCCGCCGAAGATCCAGACGCCCAGCCGCGCACCCTTACCCTGATCGGTGGCCCGATCGACCCGGACGCCGCCGCGACCGAGGTTACTGACTTCGGCCGCCGAATCACCATGGGCCAATTGGAGCAGATCGCCATCCAGCGCGTGGGCTTCAAATTCAAGGGTGTGGGCCGTCTGGTCTACCCCGGATTGCTGCAACTGCAAAGCTTCATGTCGATGAATGCCGAACGTCACTCTAAGGCTTTCGCCGAGCAGATCATGCGCGTCGCGCGGGGCGAGGCCTCGGATCACGATGCCCACAACCGCTTTTACGATGAATATCTGGCGGTGATGGACATGGCCGCCGAATTCTACCTTTCGACGGTCGAGCGTATCTTCAAGAACCGCGAAATCGCCCGCAACGAATTTACCGTCGCCGGGAAAAAGGTTGATCTGGGCGCGATCACGCAAGTGGCCGTGAAAACTGTCGAGGGTGAGAAGGACGACATCTCGGCCCCCGGCCAATGCGTCGCCGCGCTGAAGCTTTGCACCGGCCTGCCAGATGAAAAGAAGGCTTGGCATCTGGAGCCGGACGCAGGCCATTATGGCATCTTCGCCGGCAAAAGCTGGCGTCTGAACATCCGCCCGCTGGTGCTGGATTTTATCGACGCCAATGCCGGCACGCCCAAATCGGCCCGGCTCAAGGCAGTGACGAACGGGTAAACGCGCGCTCCCAAGGGGAGAGTGGGGGCTACCCCGCCTTTAACGCAGCATCATAGGCCCGTTCAAAAACGCTTCAAGCGCCGCCGAAACCGCCTCCGGCTGTTCCAGACTGGCCAGATGCCCGGCCTCTGGTACAACCTGCAACTGGCCATAGGGCATCAGCTGCGCCGTAAACTCCTGCCGCCGCAAGGGCACCAGTGTATCGGCCGCCCCCGCCAGCACCAATGCAGGCAAGCGCACCTTGCGCATGGTCTTCTGCATGTCGGGGCGACGCTGCAAGGCCTTGCTTTGGCGCAGGAAAACTCCCTCGCCCAGACCCAGCGCCATATCGGTCACCAGCGCCATAACATCGGCGCGCCACGGCGTATCGGCCAGCGCGCCTGCGGGGATTTCCTCGCGCATCGCCTGCGCCAGTCGGCCCGACCGCGCCGCCACCATCCGCGCCTCGCGCGCCGCCGCCGTCGCGGGCGGCTCTGCCAGGGGGTCGGTCGCCATCAGCACCACCCGCGTCACCCGGTCGGGCACCCGCCGCACCAGATCCAGCGCCACATCGCCGCCCAAGCCATGCCCCAGCAGCGCGAACCTGTCGGGCAGACCCGCCAACATCGCCTCGGAAATCTGTTCGACTGTCTCGCCCCTGACCGGCAGGCACACCTGCATCTGCCGCGCAGCCCCCAAGGCCACCATCTGCGGCAAGAACAGCCGCGCATCGGCCATCAGACCGGGGATCAGCACCAAAGGTTCGTTCATCGCAGCCCCCGCAGCCATGTAGCGATCAGCGTTGCCACAGGAGCTGTCTGGTCGGGTGACAGGATATCCCCCGCCAGAATATGGGCATAAGGGTCATCCCCCGGCCCCATCTGCCGCTCCTCCATCTGTACCGGCCCGCCCCACCCAGCCACGAAAGCCCGTGTCCGTGCCGGACTGACCACCTGATCCTGCGGGCTGATCAGCACCAGCAGCGGCACGTTTACCGTGCTGTAGTCCAGCTTGTGCGCATAGTTGACCAGCGCCGACATCGCAAACACCGCCTTTGTCGGATAGCGCGTTGTCCAATGTGCGGCATGGCCCGCATTCACAGGCTCGAACCCCAATTCGTCGCCCACCAGCCACGGCCCCCAGACTTGCACGAACGGCATGTCCAGCAGCAAGGCATCCCCGCGCCGCAACCCGAAATTGGGCGAGATCAGCACGATCCCCGCCATGTCCCGCGCCAGCGCGGGCTCGCTTGCTGCCACCGCCGCCAAGGTGCCCCCGGTCGAGGTGGCAATCACCACCACCCGGTCGCCCAACCTGCGGCCAATCACCAGTGCCTCGGCGGTATCGGCCAGCCAGTCGCCCGCCGTGGCCTCTGCCATCGCGGCGCCAGAGCGGCCATGACCAGTCAACCGGGTGAAGAACAGGTTGGCTCCCAGCGCCTTGGCAACCTGGTCCGGCACCGGACGAATTTCCCATGGCCCACCGGAAAAGCCATGCAGGTATACAATCGCCAGCGGAGTCTTTTTTCCCGGCACACCCGCCCAAATTATCTGCTTGGCGTCGCCCGGTCGAATATCGGAAAATTGAAATTCACGCGCTGCAAGCCATGCGGGAAGATCAGATGAGGTTTGCGGCACAACAGCCTCATCATACGCAAAATTTCGTTCTACCTGATCATCGTTGGCAAATACCCACGCCACCGCGAAAAGTCCGAAAAAGACAATCAGTCCAATTCCCAGCCAGCGCGCGACCCTACGCACCCAGCACCTCTTCAATCGTTGCTTGCAGCAACGCCAGACACTCGGGCGAGGAAAAGCGATGGTCCGCCCCCTTCACCAGCGTCAGGCGCATATCCGGCCCCGTGGCATGGGCCAGCAGTCGCAGCGCCACCGCCTGCGGCACATCGGCATCCGCCGTGCCCTGCAACAACCGCACCGGAAACGGCAGGTCCATAGGGCTGCGCAAGATCAGCCGCCCCCGCCCCTCCTCGATCAGCCGCCGCGTGATGACATAGCCCGCCGGATCATACTCCGACGGCAAAACCACCCGCCCCGTCGCCGCCATCTCAGCCCGTTGATCCACCGAAAACCCCGCCCACATGCTGTCTTCGGTAAAGTCGGGCGCGGCGGCAATCCCCACCAGCGCCGCCACATGTTCAGGCATCGCGCGCGCCACCAGCATCGAAATCCACCCGCCCATGGACGAGCCCACCAGTACCTGCGGCCCTGCGGTCAGCGTTGAAATCGCCGCCACGGCATCCTCGAACCAGTCGCCAATCGCGCCGTCCAGAAAATCGCCGCCGCTTGCCCCGTGGCCAGAATAATCGAACCGTAAAAACGCCCGCCCCGTCCGCACCGCCCAATCTTGCAGGAACACCGCCTTGGTGCCCCCCATGTCAGACTTGAAGCCCCCCAGAAACACCACACCCGTCCTCTGCCCCGGCGTCTGGTGATAGGCGATCCGGCGGCCCTGCGGCGTGGTCAGAAACTGGGGCAAGGCGCTCTCCTTCGGTTTCGGGCGGACCCTATCAAGGCCCGGCACCACTGCCAACCGCACCAATGCTTTGTGCCAGCACCCGGCTGATCACATTCAGCGGCTGCCCGCTTTGCGCGCGCCACTGGTTGAACGCCGCCTGCACCGCCGCCATCGCGCGTGTCGAGGTGGGCGGGCCGTCAATCACCCCCTCGGCCACCAGCCGCGCCACCACATCCGGCCCCAGAACGAAACTTTCCTTGCCCATATGCCGCAACATATAGGCCCCGGTCGATCCGCCCAACCGGCTGCCATTCTTGCCCAGCCACGCCAGCAACCCGGCAAAATCGCTCACCGGCCAATCGGCAATCCGCCGCCCGAACCCGCCACTTTCCCGCGCCACCGCTTGCACGAACACGGCATTGTCGCGGATCGCCACAATCTTCGGCCCCGACCGGATCACGCGGGTATCCGTAACCAGCGCATCAATCCGCTCGCCCTCGAACATGCCCACCCGGCCCGGATCAAAGCCGTCAAACGCCGCCTCGATCCCCGGCCATTTCGCCTCGACCACCTTCCAGCTTATGCCCGCCTGAAAAATACCTCGCGCCATCGCCGCCAGCCAGCGGTCATCGGGAATGGCCGCCAGGGCCTCGGCCCCCAATGGCTGTGACGCACCTGCCAGAACCGCCGTCACCCCGCCCTTGCGTTCCGCCGCTATTGCCAGAATCTCGTCAAAGCTGCGCATCCCACCCCTCCGTTTTCACCACAGTGCCAGAGCCCTTCCTTCCCGCCCAGCGCTTTCACATTGGCAAAAATATCCCCGCCGGAGGCCCCGGCCCAAACCCGCACCCCGGTTGACTTTCGCAGATCACAGCGCCAAAACCCCCGAACCATAACCCGCAACCGGGCGTTCCGTGGGCGCCAAACTGACGAGGATCAGGCCAATGGCCCAGATTTCCCTTACATTTCCTGATGGCAATATCCGCAATTATGAGGCGGGCGTGACCGCTGCCGAGGTTGCGGCCTCCATCGCCCCCTCGCTGGCCAAGGCCGCGATTTCCGCGCAAGTCGGCGGCCAGCACTGGGATCTGCAATGGCCGATCACGGCCAGCACGACCATCGCCATCAACACGATGAAAGATGACGCCCCCGCGCTGGAACTGATCCGCCACGACCTTGCGCATATCATGGCGCGTGCCGTGCAAGAAATCTGGCCCGAGGTGAAGGTCACCATCGGTCCGGTGCGCGACTATGGCTGGTTTTACGACTTTGACCGTGCCGAACCCTTCACGCCCGAAGACCTCGGCCTGATCGAAGCGAAGATGAAGCAGATCATCAACGCCCGCGATCCGGTGAAAACCGAAGTCTGGGACCGCGCCCGCGCCATCAAATTCTATGAAGACAAGGGCGAACCTTTCAAGGTCGAGTTGATCAACCGCATTCCGCCCGGCGAAGACCTGCGGATGTATTGGCATGGCAACTGGCAAGACCTGTGCCGCGGCCCGCATCTGCAACACACGGGCCAGGTGCCCGCCGATGCCTTCAAGCTGACCCATGTCGCCGGGGCCTATTGGCTGGGCGATGCCAGCCGCCCGATGCTGCAACGCATCTACGGCCTTGCCTTCAAGAACCGCGACGACCTCAAGGCCCACATGACCATGCTGGAAGAGGCCGCGAAACGCGACCACCGCAAGCTGGGCCGCGAGATGGACCTGTTCCACCTGCAAGAAGAAGCCCCCGGCATGGTGTTCTGGCATCCCAACGGCTGGCAGATCTGGCGCGGTCTGGAAGATTACATGCGCGGCCGGTTGCGCACGGCGGGTTACAAGGAAATCAAGACGCCGCAGGTGGTTGATCGTATCCTGTGGGAAAAGTCAGGCCACTGGGAAGCCTACCGTGAGAACATGTTCATCGTCGAGGTCGACGAGGAAGGTGCCAAGGAAAAGCGCATCAACGCCCTGAAACCGATGAACTGCCCCTGTCACGTGCAAGTCTATAATCAGGGCCTGAAATCCTATCGTGACCTGCCCTTGCGGCTGGCCGAATTCGGCTCGTGCCACCGCTACGAATCCTCGGGCTCGATGCACGGGCTGATGCGGGTGCGCGGCTTTACGCAGGACGATGCCCATATCTTCTGCACCGAAGACCAGATCGAAAGCGAATGCGCCGGTTTCATCAGCCTGTTGTCCAGCGTTTACAAAGACCTTGGGTTTGAAAAATTCGACATCAAGCTCTCCACCCGGCCCGATGTGCGCGTCGGCTCGGATGAGGTTTGGGACAAGGCCGAAAGCGCGCTGCAAAAGGCCATCGAGCGCCTTGCCCTGCCCTATGAGGTCAACCCCGGCGATGGCGCTTTCTATGGGCCCAAGCTCGACTTCAAGCTGACCGATGCCATCGGTCGCGAATGGCAATGCGGCACCTTCCAGTGCGATTTCAACCTGCCCAACCGGCTGGATGCGGAATATGTCGGCGAAGACGGGGCCAAGCACCGCCCCGTCATGCTGCACCGCGCCATTCTGGGCAGCTTTGAACGCTTTATCGGCATCCTGATCGAAAACTACGCCGGCAAGCTGCCGTTCTGGCTGGCCCCGCGTCAGGTGGTCGTCGCCTCGATCGTGTCGGACGCCGACGCCTATGTGATGGAAGTGACCGAGGCGCTGAAGAAGGCGGGCGTCCGGGCCGAGGCGGATACGCGGAACGAAAAGATAAACTACAAGGTCCGCGAACATTCGGTGGGCAAGGTTCCGGTCATCCTCGCCATCGGCATGAAAGAGGTGGAAGATCGCACCGTCTCGGTCCGCCGCTTGGGCGAAAACCGCACCGAGATGATGGGCTTTGACGAAGCCCTCCGCGTCCTTGGTCTGGAAAGCCTGCCGCCCTCGCATTGAGCGGAATGGTGCGTGAAATCACGCACCCTACCCATCTCGCCCCCTCGTGGGGGCGGGATGGGGGGGACACTGGTCAGGATGCGTGGAAACCACGCACCCTACCCGCGCCCCTCACTATCCGACACAGCCCCATTTCGCCGCCGTGGGGTGCGTGATTGCGCGCACCATCCCCCCCAGACGCCTCAATGCGTATCGGGCTGCCGCGCCGCCAGCGCCAGAATTCCGCCCAGGCAGCAAAAGGCAATCGGGAACATCGTAAAGACGTTGAAGCCGAAGGCGAACCAGATCGCCGCCCCCGCCGCCAGCAGCAAAACCCCCGCCGGCTGGTTCTGCGATCGCGCCATGGCCCCGCCGGCAATCGCCAGAACCGGTGCCAGAAAGCTGGCCGCCTTGATCACCATCGGGTGGTCAACCTGGCGCCCCAACTCGCCAATCGCGCCATGTTGTTCGACAAATGTGGTGTAGCCATAGCCGAAAAACCCCACGATCATCGCCCAGATTCCACCGATGATCCCTAGCACAAGTGCGGCGTTCCGCATTCTTTTCTCCTGTTTTCAATCACTTGATGCCAAGAATCGTCACTCTGATTCGGCGCTTGATTTTCAATTGAGCTTTGGCATGATTTCGTCAGTGACGACAGGCTTTCTGACTGCCTCTACCCGTAGGCCCGGAAGATTTGGCGCACGGCCCCCGTGCAATCGTGCCGGGGGAGAAACGGAGCAAGGAGAGACGGAATGCCTACCGGCACCGTAAAATGGTTCAACGCCACCAAGGGCTTTGGTTTCATCGCCCCCGATGATGGCGGCAAGGACGTTTTCGTTCACATTTCGGCTGTTGAACGTGCTGGCCTGAAAGGGCTGAACGACAATCAGAAGATCGGATATGAACTCCAGTCGGGCCGCGATGGCCGCGCCTCGGCTTCGGATCTGAAACTGCTCTGATTTTCGCACAGGCGCGCGCCAGCGCCGTGCATCAGAAAACCGGGCGGCCCCTGTGCGGGGCCGTTTCCCGTTCGAAAGAACAGGCCTGCGCTAAAGATATTTTGCGCGCACGGCCTCGTCCCACCCCAGTGTCAGCGCACCGTCGTGCTCGATCACCGGGCGCTTCATCACAGCGGGCTGGGCGGCCAGTTGCGCCTCGGGGTCCGACGCCTTCAGAAACTCGCCAAAGCTGCGGTAGGTGGTCGAGGATTTGTTGACGATCACATCGCCGAATTCGCCGACAAATCGATCGATCTCTGCCGCGGACAACGGATCGGCGCGCACATCGCGGAATGTTACCTGATGACCCGCTGCCGTCAGCTCCTTTTGTGCCTTCTTGCAGGTGTCGCAGGTCGAAATGCCGTAAAGGATCATGGCAGCCTCAAATCTGTGGAAACTATCAGGCCTTGCGCAGCCGGATCACCAGATCGACGCGGGCAATCTGGGTGCCCTCGGGCGGGGTGGGCAGTCCGGTGATCTTCAACTGATCGCGCGGCGCGTCGGTCAGCAGTTGCTGGTCTTCCCAATAGAAATGCGGGTGATCATCCAGCCTTGTGTCGAAATAGGACCGCGAGGCATCGACCACCACCTCGTTCACCAGCCCGGCGTCACAGAAGGCGCGCAGGGTGTTGTAAACAGTGGCCAGCGAAACCCGCTCTCCGGCACTGGCGGCCGCGTCATACAGCCATTCGGCGGTCACATGCCGGTCCTGCCCGTCGCCCACCAGCAACGCGGCCAATGCCAGCCGCTGCCGCGTCGGGCGCAAGCCGCCACGCGACAGCCAGGTCGCGGCAAGGTCGTCTTGCATCAGGGGCAGTTGATCTGTCATCCGCGATATATAGATGACAATGAGGATCAAATTCAATCGCAAAGCCGCAAAGACCCGCGTAGAGCAGGCGCCGAAGGGTGCAGAGACGGCCCAGACCGGCCCCCGCCCTTGCTTCCCCTTCCCCCCCTCTGTTACACGGGGTCAAAGACCATCGGGGGGATTGGGACAGGATGAGCGGGTATCCGACAAGCTTCAGCAAGGAAGACCTTCTGAAATGTTCGCGCGGGGAGCTGTTTGGCCCCGGCAACGCGCAACTTCCCGCACCGCCCATGCTGATGATGGACCGCATCACCGAAATCTCGGGCGATGGCGGTCTGCACGGCAAGGGCCATGTGGTGGCCGAATTCGACATCACCCCCGACCTGTGGTTCTTTGACTGCCATTTTCCCGGCAACCCGATCATGCCCGGCTGCCTTGGCCTTGATGGCCTGTGGCAGTTGACCGGCTTCAATCTGGGCTGGCGTGGCTGGGAAGGCCGGGGCTATGCCCTTGGCGTGGGTGAGGTCAAGCTGACCGGCATGGTGCGGCCAGACCGCAAGATGCTGACCTACAAGGTCGATTTCACCAAGGCGCTGCAAACCCGCCGCCTGACGATGGGTGTCGCTGACGGTATTGTGGAAGCCGATGGCGAGGTTATCTATCAGGTCAAGGATATGAAGGTCGCCCTTTCGGCAACCTGACCCATTTCGGAAGGAGTAGGCCCATGCGCCGCGTCGTCATCACCGGCATCGGGATCATCTCGCCCATCGGCAACAACGCCGATGAGGTCGAAGCCTCGCTGCGCGCCGGGAAATCCGGCATCGTCTTTGCCCCCGATTATGCCGAACACGGCTTTCGCAGTCAGGTTCACGGCCAACCGCAGATCGTGCTGGAAGACCATATCGACAAGCGCAACCTGCGCTTCATGGGGCCGGGGGCGGCCTATAACTTTCTGGCCATGCAACAGGCCATCGCGGATTCGGGGCTGGAGGAAAGCGACGTTTCCAACGAACGCTCGGGCCTGATCATGGGGTCGGGCGGGCCATCGACCTCTAATTTCTTCACAGCCTTTGATTGCGTGATCAACAAGGGCGCGCCCAAGAAAATGGGCCCCTTCATGGTGACGCGCTGCATGAGCAGCACCAACTCTGCCTGCCTTGCCACCCCTTTCAAGATCAAGGGTGTGAACTATTCCATCACCTCGGCCTGCTCTACCAGCGCCCATTGCATCGGCAATGGCGTCGAACTGATCCAGATGGGCAAGCAGGACATCGTCTTTGCCGGCGGCGGCGAGGAACTGGACTGGACGCTGTCGTGCCTGTTTGACGCGATGGGGGCCATGTCGTCGAAGTATAACGACACGCCCGCAACCGCCAGCCGCACCTATGACGCCACTCGCGATGGCTTTGTCATTGCCGGCGGCGGCGGCGTGGTCGTGCTGGAAGAACTGTCCCACGCCCTTGCGCGTGGTGCCAAGATCTACGGCGAGGTTACCGGCTATGGCGCCACCAGCGACGGCTATGACATGGTTGCCCCCAGTGGCGAGGGCGGCGAACGCTCGATGCGGCTGGCAGTTTCCACCCTGCCCGAAGGCCGCAAGGTCGACTATATCAACAGCCACGGCACCAGCACCCCGGTGGGCGACGTGACCGAGCTGGAGGCGATCCGCCGCGTCTTTGGCCGCGGCACCACCCCGCCCGTCGCCTCGACCAAATCGCTGACCGGCCATTCGCTGGGTGCCACCGGCGTGCACGAGGCGATCTATTCGCTGATCATGATGAACAAGAATTTCATCGCCGCCTCGGCCAATATCACGCAACTGGACCCGGCGATTGACCCCGGCGAAATCGTGCAGACACTGCGCGAGGGGGTAGAGCTTGACAGCGTTCTGTCGAACTCTTTCGGGTTCGGCGGCACCAATGCCACGTTGGTAATGTCGAAATACCTCGGCTGATTTGAAGAGCAGGAGTGCCGGTATGGCCGAACTGATGAAGGGCAAGCGCGTGCTTGTCATGGGTGTGGCCAACGAACGCTCCATCGCCTGGGGCATCGCCTCGGCCCTGGCGGCCGAAGGCGC
>CALRKX020000019.1:0-13052 GCA_943368305.1 Erythrobacter sanguineus | reverse complement strand
CGCCGGGCTGATGACGGGCGGCACCGCCGGACTGGCGCTTTTGATCTCTTATGCCAGCGGCTGGGGGTTTGGCTGGGTGTTCTTTACCGTCAACCTGCCGTTCTACGTTTTCGCATGGGCCCGCAAGGGGGCGGTCTTTGCGGTGAAATCCTTTCTTGCCGTCACCGCCGTAAGCTGGCTGGCCGAGGCGCTGCCGCAATGGATAACCATCAGTCATCTGCACCCTGCCGCGGCCGCGATCCTGTTTGGTGTCATCGCGGGCGTGGGGTTGCTTGGCCTATTCCGCCACGGATCATCCTTGGGCGGGGTATCAATCGTCGCCGTGATCTTGCAGGACGCCACCGGCATCCGCGCGGGCTGGATACAACTGGGCTGGGATGCCTGCCTGTTCAGCGCCGCGCTGTTCATCCTACCCTTCGACCGGGTCGGCTGGTCGCTGTTGGGGGCCGCGGTCCTGAACCTTGTCATCGCGATGAATCACCGGCGTGATTGGTATTTGCCGCAATAGCAGCAATTCAACAGCGGTTTGCACGGTCTCTGGCCAAACTGCCCACAGTCGTGTATGCGCTGCACCGCAGCTAACAGGACAGATCATGGACCTTCGCAATATCGCGATCATCGCTCACGTTGACCACGGCAAGACCACGCTTGTGGATGAGCTTCTCAAGCAGTCCGGGTCTTTCCGCGACAACCAGGCCGTGTCCGAACGGGCGATGGACAGCAACGACATCGAACGCGAGCGCGGCATCACCATTCTGGCGAAATGTACCAGCGTTGAACACAACGGTGTGCGCATCAACATCGTCGACACCCCCGGCCACGCCGACTTTGGTGGCGAGGTGGAGCGCATTCTGAGCATGGTCGATGGCGTGTGCCTGCTGGTTGACGCCGCCGAAGGCCCGATGCCGCAGACCAAGTTCGTGCTTGCCAAGGCGCTGGCCCTGAACCTGCGTCCGATCGTGGTGCTGAACAAGGTAGACAAGCCCGACGCAGAACCTGATCGCGCCCTGAACGAAGTGTTCGATCTGTTCGCCAACCTGGGCGCCAGCGACGAACAGCTTGATTTCCCGCATGTTTACGCCTCTGGCCGGTCCGGCTGGGCCGATCTGGAGCTGGACGGCCCGCGCAAGGATCTGACCGCGCTGTTCGACCTGATCGTCAAGCATGTGCCCGCGCCGAAGCAGGTTGCTCAGGCGGCAGAACCGTTCAAGATGCTGGCCACCACCCTGTCAGCCGACCCCTTCATCGGCCGCATTCTGACCGGCCGGGTCGAGGCGGGCACGCTGAAGGTGGGTGAACAGCTCAAGGCGCTGACCCGTGACGGTGATCGGATCGAGCAGTTCCGCGTCACCAAGATCCTGGCCTTCCGTGGCCTGAACCAGACCGCGATTGACGAGGCGCAGGCCGGCGACATCGTGACCATCGCGGGCATGAGCAAGGCCACCGTGGCCGATACGCTTTGCGCGCTGGAGGTCGATACCGCCCTGCCAGCCCAGCCGATTGACCCGCCGACCATCACCGTGACCTTCGGCATCAACGACTCGCCCCTTGCAGGCCGCGATGGCAACAAGGTGCAATCCCGCGTCATCCGCGACCGTCTGAACAAAGAGGCCGAGGTGAACGTGGCGATCAAGATCGCCGACACCCCCGGCGGCGAAGCCTTTGAGGTTTCGGGTCGTGGCGAATTGCAGATGGGCGTCCTGATCGAAAACATGCGCCGCGAAGGGTTCGAACTGTCGATCAGCCGGCCCCGCGTGATCATGCGCGAGGAAGACGGCACCCGGATGGAGCCGGTCGAGGAAGTCATCGTTGACGTGGACGATGAATACTCTGGCGCCGTGATCGACAAGTTGACCGGAGAGCGCAAGGGCGATCTCGTCGAGATGAAGCCCGCTGGCGTCGGCAAGACCCGCATCGTGGCACATGTGCCGTCGCGCGGGCTGATCGGCTATCACGGTCAGTTCCTGACCGATACCCGTGGCACTGGCGTTCTGAACCGCATCTTCCACGGCTGGGTTGCCCACAAGGGTCCGATTCAGGGCCGTCGTCAGGGCGTGCTGATCAGCATGGAAAACGGTGTCTCGGTCGCCTATGCGCTGTGGAACCTGGAAGACCGGGGCCGCATGTTCATCGGCGCGCAGGAAAACGTGTACGAAGGCATGATCATTGGCGAGCATTCGCGCGACAACGATCTGGAAGTGAACCCGCTGAAGGGCAAAAAACTGACCAACGTCCGCGCCTCTGGCACCGACGAAGCGGTCCGTCTGACGCCACATGTCAAGATGAGCCTGGAAGAAGCCATCGCCTATATCGACGACGATGAACTGGTGGAAGTGACGCCCAAGATTATCCGCTTGCGCAAGCGTGTGCTTGACCCGCATGAGCGCAAGCGCACTTCGCGCAGCCAGTAAGGCAAAGGGGCGCTGCCCCTCGGCTTCGCCTCACCCCGGAGTATTTCAAGAAGGGCAAGAGCATGGCTTTTGCCCTTTTGCTTTGCCCTTCTGCAAATACTCTCTGGGGGTCCGGGGGGCGAAGCGCCCCCGGCGGTCAGGGCAAAGGCTGCGCCCGTTCGACCAATCTGGCAAAGAAACTGGCACCCACCGGGGCCGCCTCATCGTTGAAATCATAGGCGGCGTGATGCAGACCTGCGCCGGGCCCGGTGCCAAGAAACAGATAGGCGCCCGGACGGGCCTCCAGCATATAGCTGAAATCTTCCGATCCCATTTCGCGCACCGACTCGCCGTTCACCATATTTGCGCCCGAAATCTCACGCGCGACCTCGGCTGCAAAGGCGGCGTTGTCGGCGTGGTTGATGGTGGCGGGATAGCCCCAGTCATAGTCGATCCGGGCCTTGACGCCATAGGCGGCGGCATGGCCTTCGACGATCTCGTAGAACCGCTTTTTCAGCAGGTGCCGCACCTCGGGCTTGAAGCAGCGGATGGTGGCGCAGAACATCGCCTCTTCGGGAATGATGTTTGATGCGGTGCCGGTGTGGATCTGCGTCACCGAAACCACCGCCTCATCCAGCGCATAGACGTTGCGGGGGATGATGGTCTGAATGGCAGAAACCATGCCGACCACCGCCACCACCGGATCGACGCATTCATGTGGCGTCGCCCCATGGCCACCCTTGCCGGTCAGATAGACAAATGCCGTATCGACCGAAGCCATCAGAGCGCCCGGCGTGGTCAGAAACTGGCCAAAGGGTACGTTGGGTGCATTATGGATGCCGTACACCTGTGCAATACCAAAGCGGTCCATAACGCCCTCTTGCACCATGATCTGACCACCGCCGCCGTCTTCCTCGGCGGGCTGGAACAACAGCGCGACTTTCCCGGAAAACTTGCGGGTTTCGGCCAGATATTTCGCCGCCCCCAGCAGCATGGTCACATGGCCATCATGGCCACAGGCGTGCATCTTGCCCGGCACCTTGGACGCATGTGCAGCCCCGGTGATCTCTTCGATCGGCAGCGCGTCCATATCGGCACGCAGGCCGATGGTCGGCCCCGGCCCACTGCCGTTGATGATCGCCACGATCCCGGTCTTGGCGATGCCGGGATGAATCTCATCCACGCCAATCTCGCGCAACCGCGCCTCGATCCAGGCTGCGGTGTTAACGCAGTCAAAGGACAGTTCCGGGTGTTGGTGCAGATGGCGCCGCCAGCCCTTCATTTCCTCGGCATAGGCTGCGATACGGTTCAAGACGGGCATGGGTGACTCCTGTTCAGCCCTTTGATCAAATCGCAAAACCGAGGGAACGGCAATGCCCACGAACGACAGCGACCGCCTGGTCGATGACGCAAACGGCGGAATGCCGCGCCTGCTGGAGATCATGCGCCGCCTGCGCGACCCGGCCACCGGCTGCCCCTGGGACATCGAGCAGACCTTTGCCACCATCGCCCCCTACACGCTGGAAGAGGCGCATGAGGTCGGTGATGTGATCGACCGGCAGGCATGGGATGAGCTGCCCGGAGAGCTGGGTGATCTGCTGTTTCAGGTGGTGTTCCATGCCCAGATGGCAAACGACGCCGGGTTGTTCGGCTTTGACGATGTGGTCAGGGCGATTGCCGACAAGATGGTTTCGCGCCATCCGCATGTTTTTGGCGACGAATCCCGCGACAAATCCCCTGATCAGCAAACCGTCGATTGGGAGCGGATCAAGGCGGCCGAGCGTGGCCCGGCCCGCGTGCTGGACGGGGTGGCGCTTGGCCTGCCTGCCCTGACACGCGCGGTAAAGCTGCAAAAGCGGGCGGCGCGTGTGGGATTCGACTGGCCCTCTACCGACGAGGTGCTGGCCAAGATGCGTGAGGAGATGGAGGAACTGATCGAGGCGAGAGAAAAGCTGACCGAGGCTGAAGTGTTCGAGGAGTTCGGTGATCTGATGTTCGTCATGGCCAATCTTGCCCGGCACATGAAGATTGATCCAGAGGCGGCATTGCGTGCCGCAAATGCCAAATTCACCCGCCGGTTTCACCGGATCGAGGATTGGCTGGCCGAATCCGGCAAGACCCCCAGTCAGTCTGATCTGGCCGAGATGGATGCCCTGTGGAACCGCGCCAAGGCCGAGGAGAAAACGCAGGCGTGATGCGACAATTTGCCGATTATTTCTGTCAGGTATTGACCAAAGTAAATTTGTCGGATTTACCTCGCGCATCAAACGGAGGTTCCGATGCGCGCGACGCTGCTTTCCCTGATTATGGCCACAACCGCCCTTCCGGCGCTGGCCGATGAAGTGAACATCTATTCCCACCGCCAGCCCGAATTGATCCAGCCCTTGCTGGATGCCTTTACCAAGGAAACCGGCATCGCAGTGAATGTGGCCTTCGTTGACAAGGGCATGGCCGAGCGGCTGGTGGCCGAGGGTGACCGCTCTCCTGCCGATCTGGTGCTGACGGTTGATATTGCGCGGGTCGAGGAGGTGGTGAAGGCCGGTGTCACCCAGCCCGTCGAGTCAGAGGTGCTGAAAGCCGACATCCCGCAGGCGTTTCGCGATGTGAACAACCAGTGGTTTGGCCTGACCACCCGTGCCCGTGTGGTCTATGCCGCCAAGGACCGGGTGAAGGATGGCGAGGTGACCACCTATGAAGACCTGGCCAATCCCAAGTGGAAGGGGCGCATCTGCACCCGGTCCGGCCTGTCGGATTACAACGTCGCGCTGACTGCCGCGATGATGGCGCATCACGGCGAAGACTATACCAAGGCCTGGCTGGAAGGGCTGAAAGCAAATCTGGCGCGCAAACCCGAAGGGGCCGACCGTGATCAGGTCAAGGCGATCTGGGCCGGACAATGCGACATCTCGCTGGGCAACACTTACTACATGGGCCAGATGCTGGCAGACCCCGAACAGAAGGAATGGGCCAATTCTGCCCGCATTATCTTTCCGGTGTTCGAAGGTGGCGGCACGCATCTGAACATCTCTGGCATCGCAATGACCAAGGCAGCACCGAACAAGGCAGCCGCGTTGAAATTGCTGGAGTGGCTGGCGGGGGATGAGGCGCAAAAGATCTATGCCGAGACCAACAACGAATTTCCGGTCAAGCCCGGGGTCGAACGGTCGGCACTGGTGCAAAGCTGGGGAGAGTTCACGCCGGATTCGTTGACGCTGGACCAGATTGCAGAGCTGCGCCCTGCGGCTGTAAAGCTGGTCGAAAGCGTGGACTTCGACGGCTAAGGGTCTGTCCGTATGCAGCAAGTTCAGAGGCGCCCGCAAAGGCGCCTCTTTTTTCTGACCGGATGGACAAAGCCCGCGCCATCGGTTTTTCTGGCGCGGAAGGAGACCACCATGCCCCACAGCCCGCGCAAGATCATCATTGATACCGACCCCGGCCAGGATGATGCCTTTGCTATCCTGCTGGCATTGGCCAGCCCTGAGGATGTGGAGGTGCTGGGAATCACCGCTGTCGCAGGCAATGTGCCGCTGCACCATACCGAGAAAAATGCGCGCATTATCTGTGAGCTGGCCGGGAAACCGCATGTGAATGTCTTTGCGGGTTGCGACCGGCCCTTGGCGCGCAAGCTGGTGACAGCAGAGCATGTTCATGGCAAGACCGGGCTGGACGGCCCCGCCTTGCCCGAACCCACCATGCCATTGCAGGCGCAACATGGCGTCGATTTCCTGATCGATACGCTGCGTCGTGAACCCTCTGGCACCGTTACGCTGTGCCCGCTTGGCCCCCTGACGAACATTGCCACCGCGTTTCAACGTGCGCCCGACATCATTGAGCGGGTGCAGCAGATCGTGCTGATGGGCGGCGCCTATTTCGAGGTGGGCAACATCACGCCTGCGGCAGAGTTCAACATCTACGTCGATCCAGAAGCCGCTGATATCGTGTTTAAATCAGGCGTTCCGCTGGTCGTCATGCCGCTGGACGTGACGCACAAGGCACTGACCACCCGCGCGCGGGTAGAGGCGTTTCGCGGGCTTGGAACCCAGGTCGGCCGCATGGCTGCCGAATGGGCCGACTTTTTTGAGCGGTTCGACATGGAGAAATACGGCAGCGAAGGCGCGCCCCTGCATGACCCGACGGTGATCGCCTATCTGATCAGCCCGGGCCTGTTTGCCGGCCGCCATATCAACGTCGAGATCGAAGTGCAGTCAGAATTGACGCGCGGGATGACGGTTGCCGATTGGTGGCGCGTAACCGACCGCCCGGCCAATGCGTTGTTCATCAAGGATATCGACGCCGACGGGTTCTTTGACCTGTTGACCGAACGTCTGGCGCGACTTTAACTTGACAGCATAACCCTATGGTTCGCTGATCTTTCCTCCGCCTACGGCTGCGGCTACGCCCGTCGTGCGCGGACAGGAGGTCGGCCACCCCCGCGCGACCCGCACCGCCAGATAGGCAAAGGCCTGCGCTTCCATCATGTCGCCATCAAGGCCAACCTCCTCGACCGGGCGCACCGCGATATCCGGCAACCGCTGGGCAAGCTCTGCCATCAGGGTCGCGTTGTGCCGACCGCCCCCACAAACCAGCAGGTCAGAAATCGGGGCCGGAAAATACTGGCCGCCTTGTGCAACGGCGGCGGCGGCAAACGCGGTCAGCGTGCGGGCTGCATCGGCATCGGAAAGCTGAGACACAAGATCAAGAATGACATGCAACTCATTGCGATCAAGAGATTTTGGTGGAATACGAAAGAAATACGGATGCTGCATTGCTTGGTCAAGCACCGCCCGATCCACCTGCCCGGTCGCAGCCAGCGCCCCTGCCTGATCCACCGCCTGTCCCAACCGTTGCTGCATCAGGTCATTGACGGGCGCATTCGCCGGGCCGGTATCAAACGCAAGGCACGCCGCCTCGGGTGCCGCCAGCCTTGGGTCGATCCAGGTCACATTTCCCACGCCACCCAGGTTCAGGAAGGCAAGCGGCATCTCTGCCCCGATCTGCCGCGCCAGCGCGTGGTGAAAGAACGGCACCAGCGGCGCACCCTGCCCGCCCAGTTGCACATCGGTGGACCGGAAATCCCACACCACCGGAAGACCAAGCGCGCCCGCCAGCAAGGCACCGTTGCCCGCCTGATGCGTTCCGCGCCCGCGCGGATCATGCGCCAGGGTCTGACCATGAAACCCGATCAGATCGACGCCTGAAAAGCCTGACAACAGTTCGGCATGGGCGTTTTCCACCACCTCTGCCGCTTGGGCCACGCCATCTTCACCCGGCCAGCGGCCAAGGGCCGCGCGCAAGCTCGCCTGCTCTGCGACCGAATAGGGCCGATAGGCGGTGGGGCCGAAATCCAGCACCCGCTCGCCATCGGTCAGGATCATCGCCGCATCAACCCCGTCCAGCGACGTGCCCGACATCGCCCCAAGTGCCCAGACCGGACCCGCCTTCAACATCTTTCCCTTCACCCCCGTCGGGGCTATACCCCATGGGGATTAATGCACGAGTGAGCCATGACCTACCATCCGAAATCCGACTTTCTGCGCGTGATGTTCGAGCGCGGCTTCGTAGCCGATTGCACGGATTATCAGGCGCTTGACGAGGCTTTGGTCAAGGGGGTCGTGCCTGCCTATATCGGCTATGACGCCACGGCGGCCAGCCTGCATGTCGGGCACCTGATGAACATCATGGTGCTGCGCTGGTTGCAGAAAACCGGGCACAAGCCGATCACCCTGATGGGCGGCGGCACCACCAAGGTGGGCGACCCCAGTTTTCGCAGCGAGGAACGCCCGCTGCTGACGCCCGCCAAGATTGATGAGAATATCGCGGGGATGAAGCAGGTTTTCGCCAAATACCTTGATTACTCCGATGCGCCGAACGGCGCCATTATGCTGAACAATGCCGAATGGCTGGATGCGCTGAACTACCTTGATTTCCTGCGCGACATCGGGCGACATTTCAGCGTCAACCGGATGCTGTCGTTTGAATCGGTGAAATCGCGGCTGGACCGCGAGCAAAGCCTGTCGTTCCTTGAATTCAACTACATGATCCTTCAAGCCTATGATTTTCTTGAAATAAACCGCCGATATGGCTGCCTGTTGCAGATGGGCGGGTCGGATCAGTGGGGCAACATCATCAACGGCATCGACCTGACGCGGCGGGTGATCGACCAGCAGATCTATGGCCTGACCACCCCGCTTCTTACCACCAGCGACGGGCGCAAGATGGGCAAATCTGCCAATGGCGCGGTGTGGCTGAACGGCGCGATGCTGTCGCCTTACGAATTCTGGCAGTTCTGGCGCAACACGACCGATGCCGATGTGGGCCGGTTCCTGAAGATATTCACCGAACTGCCGGTCGAGGAATGCGACCGCATGGCTGCGCTGCAAGGGGCAGAGATCAATCAGGCCAAGATCACACTGGCCAATCTGGCGACGGCCATGCTGCATGGCGAGGAGGCGGCGCAGGCGGCGGAACTGACGGCGCGGCAAGTGTTCGAACAGGGCGGCGTGGGCGAGGACTTGCCCACTGTCAAGGTCAGCGTCGCCGATATGGCCGAGGGTCTGGGCATCGTGCAATTGTTCGTCAAGGCCGGGCTTGCCGCATCGGGCAAGGACGCCAAACGCCTGATCGCCGAAGGCGGCGCGCGCGTGAATGACGAGGTTGTCATGGATGCGGGCCTGCGGATCGGGGCCAGTGAACTGGTCGAGCCGCTGAAACTGACCGCTGGCAAAAAACGGCACGCGCTGGTCGTGCTGGATTAAGCCACTTCATCTGTTCATAAATATCCCACGGGGGTGCGGGGGTGTGAAACCCCTGCTCCTGCGCTGGAAATCACTCCTGCACGGTGACCTTGGTCATCACGTCGGGATCTGTAGTCTCCCCGTTCTGGCCTTCGCCCTTCTTGATCGCATCCACCACATCCATGCCTTTGATCACACGACCAAAGACGGTGTACTGACCATTCAGGAAATCGCCCGGCGCGAACATGATGAAGAACTGGCTGTTTGCGCTGTCGGGGTCTTGCGACCGCGCCATGCCGACCACACCGCGTTCAAAAGGCACATCGGAAAATTCGGCCTTGATGTCGGGCATCGACGATCCGCCCATGCCGGCCATCGAGGTGTCGCCCCCCTTCTTGCCGTATTGCACATCGCCGGTTTGCGCCATGAAACCGTCGATCACGCGGTGAAACACCACGCCGTCATAGGCCCCCGATTTCGCCAGCGCGACGATCTGGGCCACATGGTTCGGGGCCACATCGGGCAAAAGGTCGATGACAATCTCGCCCTTGGCCTGACCGTCCACCGTGATCACCAGATTCGGGCCGGGGCCGTCGGTGGCGTCTTGCGCGATGGCCGGGGTGGCCAGCAGGAAGGCCGCAACAAGGATCTTATTGAACATCGGCGGCCACCCGGACGGTGATCATGCGGTCGGGGTTAACCGGCGGTTCACCCTTGACGATCTTGTCCACCGCATCCATGCCTTTGATGACACGGCCATAAACGGTGTATTGCCCGTTCAGGAAGTGGTTGTCCTTGAAATTGATGAAGAACTGGCTGTTGGCCGAATTGGGGTTTTGCGACCGCGCAGCACCCAGGGTGCCCCGGTCATGCGGCAGCTTGGAAAACTCTGCCGGCAGATCGGGATAGGCCGACCCACCCGTACCCGAACGGCGCGGGTTGTAGTTGTTTTCCATATTGGCGTGTTCCACATCGCCGGTCTGGGCCATGAAGCCGTCGATCACGCGGTGGAATGCCACGTTGTCATAAGCCTTGTCGCGGGCCAGTTGCTTCATCCGCTCGGTGTGCTTCGGCGCCACATCGGCCAGAAGCTCGATCCAGACTTCGCCGTCTTTCAGCGTCAGGATGATGGTGTTTTCGGGGTCTTTGATCTCGGCCATCGGGCGTTCCTTTTGCAAGATTGCGCGGGAACCTAATGTCGCAGAGGCCAAAGGGGAAGGCCCGACGGTTGACGAACGGCCACATTGCGCGGAAACAGGGTTGGCAAAGATGGAGGACACCATGGGCTGGAACACCCTTGATGACGTGGCGCTGGCGGGCAAGACCGTGCTGACACGGGTAGACATCAACGTGCCGATGGAGGGGGAGACCGTCACCGATACCACCCGCATCGACAAGATCGTGCCCACGGTGGAAGACATCATCGCACGCGGCGGCAAGGTCGTGCTGCTGGCGCATTTCGACCGGCCCAAGGGCAAGGTCGTGCCCGAGATGAGCCTTGGCCGCCTGAAGGCCACGCTGGAGGCGGCGCTGAAGCGCAAGGTGGTGTTTGGCGCAGATTGCATCGGTGCCCCTGCGCGCGCGGCGATTGCGGCGGCGGCGCAGGGCGATGTGGTGTTGCTGGAAAACACCCGGTTCCATGCCGGAGAGGAAAAGAACGATCCTGCCATGGCGGCAGAACTGGCTGATTTGGGCGATGTGTTCGTGAACGATGCGTTTTCGGCGGCCCACCGCGCCCATGCCTCGACCGAAGGGGTGGCCAAGCTGCTGCCAAAGGCCGCCGGTCGGCTGATGGAGGCCGAACTGAAGGCGCTGGAGGCGGCTTTGGGCGCGCCGGTTCGTCCGGTGGTGGCGGTTGTGGGCGGGGCCAAGGTTTCGACCAAGCTGGACCTGTTGGGCAATCTTGTTTCCAAGGTCGATCATCTGGTGATCGGCGGCGGCATGGCCAACACCTTCCTTGTGGCGCAAGGGATCGAGGTTGGCAAATCGCTGGCCGAACGCGACATGGCGGGCACCGCGCTGGAGATTCTGGGCAAGGCCAAGGCGGCGGGTTGCACCATTCATCTGCCGGTGGATGTGGTCGTGGCACGAGAGTTCAAGGCGGGGGCCGCCAATGAAACCGTTGCCGCCAATGCCTGCCCTGCCGATGCGATGATTCTGGATGCCGGCCCGAGAACCGTGGCGGCGCTGGAAAAGGTGTTTGCGGCTGCGAAAACCCTGATCTGGAACGGCCCGCTGGGAGCGTTTGAGATTGAGCCTTTCGATGCGGCCACAACGGCGGCGGCGCGCTCGGTTGCCGCCCTTACCCGCGCGGGCAAGCTGGTCTCGGTGGCAGGTGGCGGCGATACCGTCTCGGCGTTGAACCAGGCCGGAGCAGCGGCGGATTTCACCTTTATCTCCACCGCCGGTGGCGCGTTTTTGGAGTGGATGGAGGGCAAAGAGTTGCCCGGCGTCGCGGCCTTGCAGGTCTAACCACCTGTTAGCGTTACCATCCTTGCCTGACTTCGCGGCATTCCCTATGCCCCGAGGAAAGGTGTTCATTCAAAAGGGTTCGGCATGACCAAGGCACAGCAGACGGCGCAGGTAAAAAGCGGCAAGGGCTTTATCGCCGCGCTGGATCAATCGGGCGGGTCAACCCCCAAGGCGCTGAAGCAATATGGCATTGCCGAGGGTGCCTGGTCGAATGAAACCGAGATGTTCGACCTGATCCATGCGATGCGCGCCCGCATCATCAAATCGCCCGCCTTTACCGGCGACAAGGTGGTGGGCGCGATCCTGTTCGAACAGACGATGGACCGCACGGTCGATGGCATTCCGACCGCCACCTATTTGTGGGAAAACCGCCATGTCGTGCCTTTCCTGAAAATCGACAAGGGGCTGGAGGCCGAGGTTGACGGCTGCCAGGTTATGAAGGCGATGCCCGATCTGGATGCGCTGCTGACCAAGGCGGTCAAGGCCGGGATTTTTGGCACCAAGGAACGGTCGGTCATTTCGGCGGCCAATGCCAAGGGCATTCAGGCAGTGGTGGATCAGCAGTTTGCCATTGGCAATCAGGTCTTGTCGCATGGGCTGATGCCGATTCTGGAACCCGAAGTGACCATTTCGATTTCGGACAAGGCCGAGGCCGAAGACCTGCTGCAACAGGCGCTGCTGCGGGGGCTGGACGCCCTGCCAGACGGTACGCAAGTCATGCTGAAACTGTCACTGCCGTCGGTGGCAAACTTCTATGCGCCGTTGGTCGATCATCCCAAGGTGCTGAAGGTGGTGGCGCTGTCTGGCGGGCACAGCCGCGACGCGGCCAACGCCATTCTGGCGCAGAACCGGGGCATCATCGCCTCGTTCAGCCGCGCGTTGAGCGAAGGGTTGAGCGCGCAGCAATCAGATGCCGAATTTGATGCGATGCTGGCCGGGGCGATTGCCTCGATCCATGCGGCATCGGTCGCGGGCTGACTAACGGCCTTTGTCACTTGCCGGGCCAAGAGGTCCGGGTGATGGTTGGGCGTCCCTGCGGGGCGCCCTTTTTTGTTGGAGTGCATCTTGACCATAGGTCTTTGCAGCCTGCTGATTTCCTTGACACTTGCGGCCCCGGCGATGGCAGGCATCTTGCCCGAAGCCATAGAACGTCCGATGACCGTGGAAGACCTGCCCGCGGGCTATCCGCCCAAGATGGGGGAAATTTCTGGCACACTGGGCGGCAAGGCAATGGCGTGGGAGACCTTTGATTATTCGATCGGGGCTTTTGATGCCTCGGCCCAGGCGCGGATGGATTGGGAGAGCAAGGTCGTCAGCCTGAACATCATGGGCATGAAGCCGGGCAAGCCCGATGATGGCCGTCAACGCATCTGGATAAAGGCCGAGTTCGGACCTACCCTGAAGCCCGGACCGTCGGAGGGTGCGGTTGAGGTGCTTTTGCTGCGTGGCAAGGACA